>CAZRZZ010000001.1:0-26724 GCA_964604755.1 uncultured Methanosarcinales archaeon
ATAAAAAATCAAGCAGCTTCGCTGCCCAGAGCATATCATGGTCTGCGGCATACAGCGGCGACTGGAATGGCGCGCCTTCTGGCGTGAAGACTTCAAGAAGGTTTCCGCGCTTCTCCACGAGCGTGGCGTAGGCATCAAGATACGTCTTGAAGCGCTTCTTGTCTGCGCCGCGAACGACATCCATATAGCAGAGCCCAAGATGCACCCAGACATTGTTGCGCTCGTACCCGCCGGATATCCAGTCATAGAGAGGGATGAGGTTTTGCGGAACCCCTTTAGTGTATTTGAGCGGGAACGGCACGTCGAGCCCTTCCGTGCAGACTGACGAGATTGCACTTTTTACCATCACCTTATCCGTGAACACACCGCACCAGAACGGGAACGTGTTCGCATCGCCAGTCACGGTGAACTGTTTGGTCATGTCCTCGACGAAATACTTCCCACACCACAACTCTTCCTTGATCCTCGCCTTGATATTGATATCACTGAGAGGATTGTGGAGCTTGAGCAAATCAAGATCTTCCTTGAGCATCGCGGCCATGCTATTATCATACGTTGAGGATTGCCGCACCGCATGGTCCTTGATCGACGAGAAATGGCCCTTCCTGATCATGGCCGTTGCGGGATCGATGATGTGAGCGGCGAACTGATCCGCCTTGCGCGCAAGAAAATCTCCATGCCGTCTGACGACGTCCTTTGCATCGAGGATGCGCAGGCCATGGAGAAGAAGCGGAAGCGAATCCACCGCCATTCGAGGAAAATCCACAGGAACACCGGAGCGCGTGATATGCGTCGTGACGCGGTCGTGCGCGGCAAACTGCGCCACGACCCACTTCATTGTCTGCAATGCCTGCTTTTTGTAGCCGCATCGAGCTAATGCCTCTGCGCAGAATGCGAAATCCCGCGTCCAGAAATGATCAAAATGCCCGGCGGACGTCTGGAAATACGCGCCGTTCCAGCAGTTCTCGACGATCGCCTTACAGATCTCTTTTGCATTCCCGTCATGTCGTGGATAGCCGTGCCGCTTGATGCGCCGCGCGTGGCGCAGCATCCTGATGCCGTCGCGAATGTCGTGAAGCATGCGCTAAAAAAGAAAGAATAGATATAATAAGCTTATGACGAGGCGCCAAAGATGCGTGCGAAGAAACCTGGCTTCTTTGGTTTGGCGCCTTGCTGGCCATGCGCATCCATCAAAGCAAGGAGAGTATTTGCCTCTCGTCGCTCCTGCGCCTGAAATTGCATAAGTTTTTCCATCGGAATTTCATTGGCGTAACGTATACAAAGGGACTCGTCATCAAATACATCACGATACTCGTCCGCTCCAAACTCACCCTCAAGCATGGCCTTTGCAGCATGGACGCAGGGATAGACCTTGACCATAATACTCCTCCCGTATCTTTGCTGCGCTTTCCATGATATTCGTTGTGGATTCTCTTCTTGCTGCACCGTTGCATCGATACACGTTATTGTCCGGGTGACGTCGACGTCCGCTACTGCAATGATCTCCTCAAAAATATACCATCCAGCATGGAACATCTTGTGGTTTGCGCGCGGGAGAACTGCTGTCTTTGGCTCGATGCCGGAGAAGAGCATCTCCATGAAGACGCGTAACTCCCCTGCGGTGTAGAGGCCGGGTTTTGGGGCGATATGATAACAGATATCATGGATTTTGCTAACCCAATAGGCCCCATCGACTGGAATGGAATGCGACTCGAAACACGCAGCATCAACGCCGCTATCCTCACGCTTCACCACAGAAATCTTTTTGTTTCCTTCAAGTTCGGCAAGTGCGGTATGTATCCGTTCAAGCAAAGTCATTTTTTCCCCCTCCATGTTCTCCAACTGAATAAACGGGCCTGAGGGGATCTCCACGCGGGGGCTTTGCCCCTCCACACACCCCATGTGCGACATTCGCAACGCTGGCGCGTTGCTCAGTCTCACACTCCAAAACGGGCCTGAGGGGATTTGAACCCCCGACCTACTGCTTAGGAGGCAGTTGCGCTATCCAGGCTGCGCTACAGGCCCACAGGAAGAAAAAGGCTTCGATATGTTTATAAATAGTTTTTGGTGGAAGGAGAAGCGAAGATACAATGTATGTTCTCAAAAAAATACCGCAGGACTTTGTTGTCATCGAGCGCGCCGCATACAACCTCAAAGAGAAAGGCTCCTATTCCGTGTGGCTTCTCACGAAGACGCAGATGAACACGATGCACGCCGTCGAGAAGATCGCTGACTTTCTCCACCTCAAGATAGGCCATATCGGCTATGCCGGAAACAAGGACAAGCACGCAATCACCGAGCAGCACATCTCCATCAAGGGCGCCGGGCCTGAAAGCCTCAAGAGCTTCGAGCACCCGAAGATGAGCGTCGAATTCCTTGGCTGGCGCGACGAGCCGATCTCGCTTGGTGACCATGATGGCAATTTATTTGAGATCACCATACGTAACATCGAGCAGGCGCCGCAACACATCGATCGGATGGTCAACTATTTTGGCGAGCAGCGCATGGGGACGCGCAACTGGAAGATCGGCTACCGCCTCCTCAAGGGCGAGCTTAAGGAGGCATGCGATCTCATCCCCGACGATCGCGTGAACGCCTTCCTTAGGGAGCATCCAAAGCAATATGTCGAAGCGCTCAAGAAGGTGCCCCGGCGCACGCTGCTTCTTTTTATCCATGCTTATCAAAGCCGCATCTGGAACCGTGTCGTGGAAGAGTATATCCGAAAACACGCCAAGGAGACCATCGAATATGAATGGCACCATGGCGCGCTTGTCATCCCAAAAACATTCAATGCCTCGTTTGACATCGATGTCCCCACGGTTGGCTTTGGAACGGAGTTCAAGGACGCGATTATCAGGCAGCGAACACTCGAGCTTCTCGAGGAGGACGGCTTGACGCAGCGCGGCTTTATCATGCCAAAGCTCCCCTTCCTCTCCGTCGAAGGGTCTGATCGTCCGATGACGGCGCCTGTGCACAAGCTTCGGATCGGCCCGCTTGAGGACGACGATCTGCACGATGGCAAGAAAAAATGTATAGTCTCCTTCTTCCTCCCAAAGGGCTGTTATGCGACAATGGCCGTGCGGCAGATGATGTGTCAGAAATCGCCCAATTGACTATTGATAATCGCGATTTCTGAGCACGCTCAAGAACCATCCGCCGTATCTTTGCAAATCAACCACGCAACCCGCTTTAGCGGGTGGTTCTTGACGATGCGAAAGGAATAAATACGCCTCCATTGCCCATTGCTGCCATGATCGACAAGCACGACATTGACGAATTCGTGAAACGCATGGAAGAGGCGTATCACCCTTCTCAAAGCTATGCAGGGAAGGCCCGTGATATCCTCTCCAAGATGCTCGCGCCAGATTTTCCAGTGGATCAGGCGCCGCGGATCTTTGCGCTTGCCGAAGATATGTATCGCTCGCACGCAAAGACCAGGGCGAACATCGATGCAGCAAAAAAGGATGCGAAAGAAATCGCCTCAAACATAGGACGCATCGCAGATGGTGTCAGGATAATCACTAATGCATACGCATCATCGGTCGAGATGATCGTACGGGCCGGAGAAGAGGTCCAACACGCCGGAGAAGAGCTCTACGACGCCGCACAGGAGCAGCACGAAGCGAGTGTCGATCTTCTCGGTGCAGCGATACGGCTGCAGGACGCTGCAGAGAAGGTCAAAGAGATGAAAAGAGAGGAAGGTGCGCTCTTTGCACCGCCAAAGAGGAAAGAGAAAAATTAGCTGATTTATTTTGATTTCTTGACGATCTCCTTGAAGATAACATCGACTGGCTGCTCGCCGTTGACGGTGACGAGCTTCCCTTTCTTTTTGTAATGCACAACAAGCGGAGCAGTCTCCTTGTGGTACGTCGCAAGACGCGACCGCACGACCCCCTCCTTGTCATCGTCACGCACGGAAAGCTCAGCGCCATCATCGTTGCAGACATTGTTTTCTTCCGGCGGCATGTCAATGCCGTAGATTTTGCCGCAGACCTTGCACATCCGCCGGCTCGTGAGGCGGCGGACGATGACGTCGTCAGAGCTTTTGATCTCGACGACGACGTCGACGTCGGAAAACTCGTCGAGCGCGTCTGCTTGCGGGATCGTTCGCGGGAACCCGTCAAGGATGTATCCTTTTTTGCAGTCGCCCTTTGCAAGGCGCTCCCTGACCATGTTGATCGTGACCTTGTCGGGCACAAGGAGCCCCTTGTCGATGTACGTTCGCGCCTCCTTGCCAAGCGGCGTGTTGCCCTTGATGTTCTCCCGGAATATGTCACCAGTCGAGATATGGAGAATGCCATAGTGCTTCCTGAGAAGCGCCGCCTGTGTCCCTTTGCCGGTGCCGGGCGGCCCAAGAAGGATCATCCGCATCATCCTAAGTACCCCAAATCCTTTTTCACTTCATCCTCTTTTGTCCATGCTTCGCGCGTCTTCTCGACAAGGTCTGCCATCCGCGTTTTGATTTGTGGATATGCGCCAAGAATGTGCTTGATGAACTCGGCCTCCTTCTTGTCTGTCGAGTCGATCTCGAGAAGCTGCGCGTCTTTGCTGATGACCATAAGCATCTTATAGAGCTTGACAAGCTCCTCCTTTTGCTCAGGCAGGAAATGCCGGGACTCGTGCAGATCATTGAGCGTCGTGTCCGGCTCGAGGACAGCGCGGACGACCTTGGCAAAATCGTCGAGCTTCTCGACAATGCACCGGCGGATCTCGCGCAGGAAGAAAGGGTGTTCCAGGTCGAGCGCAGAGATCTCAAACTCCTCATCGAGCACCTCGACAGGAAGCCTGAATCTTTTGATGCACTCGATATCCGAGCACTCCTTTGGCGCATCGTGCGTATCCGTATTGTCTTTTTTTGGGGTCATGACCGTCACCTTCCCGATGTGCTGAATGGAAATAAAGCCTCCGGGGGGAATTGCACCCCCGACCTTCTGATTGCTTCGCAGCAATGCGGGCCTTGCCGCACCGACTGATACAAGTCAGATGCAATAGCTCCTATGCTACGGAGGCACACGAGGGGGAGGAAGGTAGATTCTTTATAAAATTTTGGGCAAGAAATGTGTGCAATAAGGGACAAGCCCATCCTCACTCCATCGCGCCCTTGTAGCCACGCGGCGGGTAGAATCCGGGGCGCTCGGGAACGAATCTCTTAAGCTCCAGGGCGCCTTTGAGAAAGTTCGCGACGGTCTCGGCGTCGCTTTTGATCGTCGCAAGGATGGATTCGCGCTGCTTTCGCCACATGCGCTTGTAGTACGTCTCATGCACATGGCTTAAAAGCCAGTGCTTTTCCCATTTCCCTTCCGGGTCAAGGCAAAGGTACGCCTCGATCTCGACCTCGACCTCGCCGGAGTCGACCTTGATCTTTCGGTTCTGCTCCATAATCTCGATCTCCTTGAGATAGCGCATATGGAATGTCAGATCGATGTGCTGCGTGTAGTAGGGGCTTCCGTCGCCGGACTTGTCCGTGCGCCACCAGATCCACATCGCCTTTCCCTCGCGTGGATTTGCCGAGATCTTCTCCTGGTAAAGCGTTTCCATGTAGCGGTAAGACTTGTTGTCGACAAAGCCCTTGTCCTTGAGCACATCCGTGCAGTTGCGATAGAGATCCTTAAGGTCGAAGACACCCCTGTATTTCACCTTCGTATGATGGGCCTCGAACTTCTTTCCTTTCAGGCAGGGCATGGGGAATACCAAAGAATCTGGCTTTAAATAAGTTATGGTGGGATCCAAAAGGCCATTCACGTCGGGAGCAGAAGATTTATATCACGGGGGTCTTGCCGGTCCGAGCATGCCGTTTTTGATGGGACACATGGTTGGGGGCTGGCTCTTTGGCCGCTTCGCACAGCGAGTCGCAAAGAGAGAGTTAAGCCATCTCGAATGGGGCCTGCTCCTCTTTGGCACGCTGCTGCCGGATGTCGACCACCTCTTTGACTGGATCTTCCATGCACAGGCGCATCGGCTGTTCACCCACAGCATCGTATTCCTGCTTGTCCTCTTTGGAGGAGTCTACATCGTATCAAATCTCTTTGGTTTTCTCAATACCAGCATGGATGCAAAACGAAATGCGATCATGGTCACTGCAGGCGCGATGACGCACATGATGCTTGACATGGCACTTGGCGCACCCGGCACCGCTTTTCTTTGGCCGCATCAAGTCGGCCTGTGGCTCTTTGGGACGGGGCCGCTTCCTGACCAGGCGGTCTTTAACATCGTCACGGAGAATCCAAAACTCGCGTTCGCCGGCGCGATTGTTGATATGTGCATCGGTGGCGCGTGGATTGGATACTTTTTTATAACAAAGCGCATCCGGTTCTGAAACGATGAAAATAGGGCTCGTCGGGAAACCATCAGCAGGGAAGAGCACGTTCTTCAAGGCAGCGACGCTCGCCGATGTTGATATCGCAAACTACCCGTTCACGACGATCGAGCCGAACACTGGCGTTGGCCACGTCAAGATCGACTGCGTAGACAAGGACCTGAACACGCAATGCAATCCGCGCACGGGCTTTTGCACCAGGCACAAGCGCTTCATCCCAATAGAACTCATCGATGTGGCCGGCCTCGTGCCGGATGCACACAAAGGCAAGGGCCGCGGTAATCAGTTCCTGGACGACCTGCGGGAAGCGGACGTGCTCATCCATGTCATCGACGTGTCGGGAAGCGTCAATGCGCACGGCGAGCCAGTCGAGCAGGGATCGTACGATCCGGCAAAGGACGTCTCGTTTCTTGAAGAGGAACTTGACATGTGGTATCTTGGCATCCTCTCGAAGGGTTGGGAGAAGTTCGCGCGCACGATCCAGCAGGAGGGAGCCGACGTGTGCCGGTCGCTTGGAAAGCAGCTCTCCGGGCTTGGCGTCGATGAGGACATGGTCAAGGACGTGATGCGCAAACTCTCGCTGCCGGCAGCGCCGACAGGATGGACGATGGAGCATTTGCTGCTGCTTGCACGGGAGCTTCGCCTGCGGACAAAACCGATGGTCATTGCGGCAAACAAGATCGACGTTCCCGGGGCGGAAAAGAACTATGAACGCATCAGGAGAGAGTTTCCCCACTACCGCATCATCGCGTGCAGCGCGGAAAGCGAGCTTGCGCTGCGGGAGGCGTCAAAAAAAGGGCTTGTGGAGTATGTGCCGGGCGAGCCGGACTTCATGATCAAGAGCGGCTCTGCGCTAAGCGCCGCACAAAGATCAGCATTGCAGTTTATCAAAGAGAGGATCCTTGAGGTGCGCGGCTCGACAGGCGTGCAGCAGGTGCTTGACTGCGCTGTCTTTGATGTGCTTGGCGCGATCGCCGTCTACCCCGGAGGAGTGGGCAAGCTTGAGGACCAGCATGGAAGACGTCTTCCTGACTGCTTCCTGATGCCTGCCGGCTCGACCGCGCTCGATTTCGCGTACAAGCTGCACACGGATTTTGGCAAAAACTTCATCCGTGCCATCGATGTGAAGACGAAGCGCGCCGTCGGAAAAGAGCATGCGCTCTGCCACCGGGATGTCATCGAGATCATCAGCTCAAGATAAAGTATACGTGCAGAAAATAACGAAGCACTCATCCCTCCTCAAGTCCTCTCCGCCGGAACGTTTCGGCGATGTCAATGATGTACTTACCCTCGCCAATCTTGTAGATAAGAGGATTGTCTGCGTTGAAGAGCTGGACAAGATCAAGCTCAAACTGCCCGGGCTTGACGACGCGGATTGCCTCAAGATCAAGTATGACGGGAAGCTCCGGATCCGGATTCTCACCGACAAGCTGCAGGACATCTTCTTCGACCTGTCTTTTCTCGTCCAAAGATAGCTTGGCGAACTCCTCGCGGACCTTCTTGACCTTCTCAAGCTTATCTTTCTTGACAAAGAAGAAGAGTTTCGCGCCGCAGGTGCATCCCTTGATGATAACATCGGAACCGTCCTCGAAGAACGCATTGCATCGCACGCATTGATGTGGCATGGTTACTTCTTTTTCTTTTTTCTCTTGCTGCTCGTCGTGAAGAGCATGACCTTGTTTGGGTCTTTCTTGATCTCCCGCACGACATTTGCCGGGCCGATGATGGTGAGCCCGACACGATCACCAAGGAGCATGTTTGCGACCCCGTCACGCAGCTTCCTGAAAAGATCCCCTCTTGTCATGTCCGGATAGATGACGGCGATCTCGATGCCCTTGAACTCGTGGTCGATCTCCTCCATCGTCGTCTTGATGAGCTCCGCCTCCTCCTCTTTGCGCAAGCGGCCTTCGAGCATGACGATCTTGTCCTCACGGGCAAGGCGCAGGAGCTTCTTGATCCTGCCAAGGCTCGAGAGCCCGTCGATTTCGTGATGTGGGATGAACTGTATCGTCAGACTCATGGCGCTCCTCTTTTTTTAACCGACAAGCACGAACAGGGCCTCGTAGAACTCGTCCATGTTCGTGCCTTGTTTTGCACTGATACCGACAACATCATACTGGGGAAAGGCGGCCTCGATCTTCTTCTGGTCCGCCTTCTTAAGGTCTATCTTGTTTGCAACAAGCAGCACAGGGATGTCTCTTGCCGCAAGGTTGCCGATGATCGTGATGTTAACTTGCGAGTATGGATCTTTTACCGCATCGAGCACGACGATGACGACATCCATATTGCTGATCCACTTAATCGCATCGATGACACCTTTTGTCGCCTCTTTTGCGCGCTGCTTTGCCTGCTTTTCCGTCAACCCTTTCTTGATGAAGTCCTCGTAGTCAATCTTTGTTGCGATGCCGGGCGTGTCGATAAGATTGAAGAGAATCTCCTTGCTGCCCTTCTTGATGTGGATCTGCTCCTTGATGTGGATTTCCCGTGTCTCATGCTCGATTGCAGAAACTGCACCCATATCCTCGCCGAGCCAATCCTGACATATGCGGTTCGCAAGCGTCGTCTTTCCCCCATTGGGCGGGCCATACAGGCCGATTTTGATCTGCTTGCGCTTCCTGAAAAGATCGCGAAATACCTTGTTGATGAACTGTCGAAGCAACTTGATCATGCAACCACCGCACCTTCATTGGAGCCCGGTTTATTTATATATTTTTTCATGAACGCCCGCCCCCCGCTCCCACGAGAAACGAAGGAATATTTATATAGTGCTTTTCCTATCACAAGAGAGGATGGAACGGGAGGTGCGCGAGGACGTCATCAAGAGCCTCGATGAGGCTATCACCCTTCTTGCAAACGAGGATTTTGTCCGGCTAAAGGACGTTTCCGACCATACAATCCACAATGCAAGCATCTTTCAGGATCAGGATTCTATTTCTATCGCAGTGATCATCTTTGCGATCTTCAAGATCATGGAGCGGTGCCGGCGCGAGAAAAGCACCATCTGCGCAACAATCCACCTCGTTCTCACCAAAGCGCGCGACGAGCTTGCCTGCGGACGGGAAAAACAGTATCGGGAGATCATCAAAAGCCTCTTTTCGCTGATCAGCAAGGAGGATGAGCGCCTGCGCCTGTTCATCGAGCACGTCATCGATCAGGCGCAGATCAAGAAGGGGTCCAAGCTCTATGAGCACGGAATCTCCATCGCGCAGGCAGCAGAGGTATTGTCGATCAGCCAGTACGAGCTCATGAATTATATTGGAAAGACACGCCTTCCTGAACGCCTTGATGACCCGACGGGCATCATCGCCCGCCTCGAATTCGCGCGACGGATCTTCAATGTGAGCTGACCATGCCAAAGAACACAAAGTGCATCGTGTTCGACTCTGGACCGATCATCAGCCTTGTCATGAACAATCTCCTGTGGATTCTCGAAGACCTCGAGCGCATTTATGATGGGGATTTTATTATCACGCCGGCGGTCAAAAAGGAGCTTGTCGACAAGCCGATTGCAACCAAAAAATTCAAGTTCGAGGCATTGCAGGTCCTCTCGTACATGAAAAAAGACGTGCTCAGGCTCACGGACATGGGGCGCATCCGGGATGACGCGCTTAAGCTTCTTGAGTGTGCAAACCACATCTTCAAGGCCAAGGGCAACTGGATCCGCATCGTCTCCTTTGCCGAGATGGAGGCGATCGCGTGCGGCATCCACCATGCCGCGGACGCGGTCGTCGTTGACGAGCGCACGACGCGCATGCTGCTTGAGGACTCCAAGAACCTGCTTGAATACATGGAAAATAAGCTGCACACGACCATTCAGGTGGACCGGAAAAACCTCCTGCAATTTAAGAAGATGGCGCGTGGGCTTCGCCTCATCCGGTCGACCGAGCTTGTGCTCATCGCATACGAGCTTGGACTCCTCGATGCGTACCTTCCTGATATCCCTGAATCAAAAAAACAGCTCTTGCAGGCCGCGCTGTGGGGCGTGAAACTCAATGGATGTGCAGTCTCGCAGGAAGAGATTGACACGATCATTATGGAGGAGCTCAAACGACGATGACAAAAGAGATCAGCAAACGAAAGGAACGCCTGGCAAAAAAGCATTTCAGGAAGGCAGAGAAGCACCAGCGCATCGCGGAGAAGTACGCGAGAGGGAAGTCACCGCACATGCGACGCATTATCCTCATCATCCTGATGGTGCTTGTCGCGCTGTTGCTTTACATCAGATACCTTCGGTAGCCGCTAAGGCATGGGCGCCTTGCCGGGGCAAAACATATAAATTCTGCAGATAGGAGTTTAAAGACGATGAAACGGTACAAGCGCACCGGCCGCCAGCCAAAAGAGCAAGTGCAGAAGAAAAAACGCCTATCGACCAAGATGTGGCTAAGCATCGGCATCGCCGTCATCATGGCGACGAGTATCATCGGCTTTCTTGCAGGAAACCAGTCGACCCCCGCCCCCAATCAGTTTGAATATAATAACCACACGATAACGGGATCGCCGCAAGCATGGCAGGTCGACATCGACGGCGCGACCGCAGCGTTTCAGTTCCTCCCCTCCGACGTTGACGACATTCCCTACCCTTCAGACATTCCGGGACTCTTGCGAAATGCGCTGGCGTTCTCGATGACCTCCGCGCCTGAAGATAACCTGTCGCTCGCGATCGGCGCCGTCGAGTACGCCCTCTACACCCGGATTGGAGGACAGGGCAGGATCGTCCTCTATGCGTTCACGCAGGACAACGCGTTTGGAAAGCCGATCCTCACCTGTGAAAACGCGACGGCATTCCAGCCAGTCATCCTCTTCGAGCAGGGCAATGAAACCATGATTGCACGGCAAGGCAGCTGCATCATCGCAACGGCCCCGACAGAGTACCACATGCGGCGTCTTGGCGAGCGCGTCCTTTACACCCACTACAGGATCATCCCTGATGATTATGCCATAGACGAGGGGACAGTCCTGGTGAGCTCATAGGTGGCCATGATGAAGGATGCCTCCCACGACCTGCACACTGACATCGAAAAAGAGGAAGAGGCAAAAGAGGGCCTGATACCAAAGGAAGAAGGCCCGCCGGAGAGGACGGACATCGTCTTGTACGCCGTCCTTGGCACTATCATCGCGATTCTTCTCGTCCTCGTCTTTGGCTGGCGTCTTGTCTTCCCAACCGAGCCGGCCTACTCGCTTGACGAGCTGCATGAGCTCAATCTTGCCGGCGACCTTGATCCGCAACGAGGATATGTATATGAAGGGTTCAGCTTCGTGAATTTTGAGGATAGGTGGTTCACGCGCTTTATGCGGCCAAACACGACAAAGGTATTCGACGTCGAGCTGCGTTTTGGGCCGCGTGAGGCAGAGAACGTCTCGCTTGTCGGCGACCCCGTACCGTTTATTAAAGAGAATACCCAGAACGCGACGTACGTCACGTTCGACCCGTTGCAGGAGAACCTCAGCTTCGTCGCGCTCGCGGCGGCGGACGTGACGACAGCGCTCAACAAGATCTTCTTCATCAGCGCGTACCCCGCATGCACGCAAAACAAGACGGGCACCTGCCACACGCTCCCGACCGTCACGTGCACGGATGGGCTTCCCGTCATCCTTTTGCGCGATGCGCTAACGCCGTCGGTCGTCGTCAATGGCTCCTGCATCATCGTTGAGGGGAAAAACATGGAGCTCGTGCGAGCAGCGGACCGCCTGCTTCTTGAATGGTATGGAGCAGGTCCGCAGGGAGAGGGTGGCTTTGGAGAGTAGCGTCTTATTTTGGTTGGCCTCCGGCACGGAAGGTTTATCAATAAACAGATCATAGGCAAAATAATGGGCAAGTTTATCGAAGCGCATATCAAAATCGCCATGATCATCGGCTGTATCGCGCTTTTTGCTGCAAGCTTCCTTGTCGGCGGAATCCCAAAAATTTCTGCTCCTTCTGCTCCAAATAGTAACATTCTTGGTTTGAGCACTGCAGGGACAGAAACGTTATCCTACCTATCTTCTGTTTCATCGCAAATGACGACCTCGCAGCAGATTTTGCTCGTCTTATACCTTATCGCAGCCGTCGTCGTCGCGTATTGCCTTGTAGGGCTCATCGACTCCGGCATCTCCTACCTGCACGACCCGGACCTGCACCGCATCAAGTCCTACCTGCGCAAGGGCGCTTATCATGGCTATGCGCCACAGCAGATCATAAGGCGCCTCAAAGAGCAGGAATGGGATCAGGAAAAAGTCGCGAAAGCAGCAAAAGAAGTATTTGCAAAGGCATAGTGCAAAAAACTGCCGAAATCTTTATTAATCGTTTTTCGTGCCCCAAACGATCCCATGGCCAAGCAAAAACCAGGTGAATCTGCTCTCAAGCACTATAATCCAGGTGTCGAAGAGCCCCGCCTGCAAAAGTTCTGGGAAGGGCTTGGCATTTGTACATTCACATACGACCCGGGAAAACAGACCTATTCGATCGACACGCCGCCGCCGACGGTGAGCGGGCGCATGCATATCGGCCATGCATTCTCCTACGCGCAAGGGGATTTTGTTGCAAGGTTCCACCGCATGCGCGGGCGCAACGTGTTCTATCCGTTCGGTACAGATGACAATGGCCTTCCCACCGAGAGGCTCATCGAAAAAAAGCACAATGTGCGCGCCCAGTACATGGACCGCGACGAGTTTATCAAACTCTGCAATGAAACACTTCGGGAGATCAAGCCAGAGTTTGTCTCCGACTGGAAGCGTCTTGCGATCTCCTGCGATTTTGAGAATAGCTACTCTACAATCGATCCGCACTGCATCGCGACAAGCCAGAAGAGCTTCATCGACCTCTACAAGAAGGGCCGCATCTACCAGGAGGATGCGCCCGTGTCGTGGTGCACGCAGTGCCAGACAGCGATTGCCCAGGCCGAGTTCGAAAACATCGAGATGGCAAGCCACTTCAACGATATTATCTTCAAGGTTGGAGGAAAGGAGCTCGTCATCGCCACGACGCGCCCGGAGCTTCTGTGCGCATGCGTCGCGATCATCGCTCACCCCTCCGATAAGAGATACAAGGGGCTCATCGGCAAGTTCGCGACGGTCCCGCTCTTTGGGCATGAAGTTCCGATCATCGCCGACGAAAAGGCGGATCCGGAGAAGGGAACAGGCATCGTGATGTGCTGCACGTTTGGAGACAAGACGGACATCGAATGGTGGCGCACGCATGACCTTGCACTGAAAATCGCAATTGAACGCAACGGAAAGATGAACGGGCGAGCCGGAAAATATGAAGGCATGAGCGTCAAGGAATGCCGAAAAGCAATTATAGAGGACCTCAAAGAGGCTGGACTTCTTCTCAAACAAGAGCCGATCTTGCATGCCGTGAACGTGCATGAACGCTGCGGCACCGATATCGAATTTCTCAAGACAAAGCAATGGTTCATCAAAGTGCTTGACAAGAAGCAGGAGCTCATCGACGCGGCGGACAGGATCACATGGTATCCTGAACACATGAAGGTGCGATACGTGCATTGGGTTGAGAATCTCAACTGGGACTGGTGCATCAGCAGGCAACGCTTCTTTGGCGTCCCGTTTCCCGTCTGGCATTGCAAGAGGTGCGGCATGGTCACCCTTGCTGACGAGGAGAGCCTGCCCGTCGATCCGATCAAGGATAAACCGCGCCAGCCGTGCGGGTGCGGATCAAAAGAGCTCGAGCCGGAGACCGACGTGATGGACACATGGGCCACAAGCTCAGTGACACCGCAGATCGCGCTTGACTGGGTAAGACAGCAAGACCGGTTCTTGGATATGTTTCCAATGACGGTGCGCTTCCAGGCGCACGACATCATCCGCACATGGGCATTTTATACAATCGTCAAAGCGATCTTCAACAACAACGACGTCCCTTGGAAGAACATCATGATTGCAGGGCATGCGCTCGACCCGAAAGGCAAGAAGATGTCCAAGTCGAAGGGAAATGTCGTCGATCCAAACAAGATGATGGATTTGTACTGTGCGGACGCGCTTCGGTATTGGGCGGCGACAAGCAATCTTGGCGATGACCTGCCGTTCCAGGAGAAGGAACTCACCGCGGGGATGAAGACGATCACGAAACTCTGGAACGCGTCGCGCTTCTGCGCGATGCACCTGCAGGACTTCGACGGCAAACGACCAATCGGACTACACCCGACAGACAAGTGGGTGCTTTCCCGTCTGCACCGCATCATCAAGCGGTCTACGGACACGTTCGAAGCGTATGAGTATTCAAAGACGAAGCTTGAGGTTGATAAGTTCTTCTGGCACGTGTTCTGCGACCAATACCTTGAGCTCGTCAAGGGACGCTTATACGCACCGGAAGATTTTGGCGGTTTGGATGCACGCCGGTCCGCGCAGTATGCGCTCTCCGCGACGCTCCTGTCGATCCTCAAGCTTTTTGCTCCACTCCTCCCCCACATCTGTGAAGCGGTGTTCCAGGAGTACTTCGCAAAGACGCAGGGAGAAGAGAGCGTCCATCTTTCACCATGGCCGGAGTACGATGAGCGCTTCATCGACGAGACGGCGCAAAAGTATGGGGATATTGTCGTCGAGATCGTGAATCTCGTGCGCAAGGCAAAAAGCGAGCGCTCATTGAGCCTTAACGCACCGGTCAATGTGATCGTCATCTCCTGCTCTGATGAGGATTGGCATGGGCTCTCCGGGCATCTGGACGACCTTCAGGCCGTCACGAAAGCAAAAACGGTCGTGCAAGGGGATGCCGACCAGAAATGCGAGAGTTTCGACGTGAAGGTCCGCATAGAGCTTTCAGGGCAGGAATAGCTCCAATCCGGCTTGAAGCCATCGCAACGGATTTATATATGCATTCATTTCTATGAGGAATTACTCAAACGAGGTATCTCCATGACGATCAGATCTCAACTAAAGACGATAAAAGAGAATTGGCTCATCGCCGGGCTTGTCGTGCTCCTTGTGCTGATAGCACTCCTCTCCGATGGGGGGGGTGCCGCAGATGCTGCCCTTCAGGTCGACTTCATTCGGATACGCAGAAGACATGGCATACGCAAAGGGGGCTGCGGCTCCAATGATGGCGGAATCTGCACGCATTATCGTTGATGAAGGTTTTGCTCCAGGCGTGCAGGAGCGCAAGATCACCAAGACCGCGAGCATGGCGCTGGAAGTTGAGCGAGGGGAATACCAGAACGCAGAGGCAAGGCTCAAGTCCATCGTGACATCGTCTGACTCCATCCTCCTTGATGAGAATGTCTGGAAACACGGCACGAAGCGAAAGCAGTATCGGTCCGGCCAGTACACGATCCAGGTCCAGACGTCAAAGTACGACGCGGTGGTCTCCCAGCTTCGGGAGCTTGGAGAGATTGAATCATTCCAGGAAAATGCGCTTGACGTGACGGAGCGCTACACCAACATCGAGATTGAGATCGCAACGGAGACTGAGCGCCTCAAGCGGTATCAGCAAATGTATGAAGAGGCGACCCGGGTTGAGGACAAGATCAACCTCAATGACCGCATCTTTGAGCAGGAGAGGCGCCTTAAATACCTCAAGGACGAATTGGAGCATATCGATGAGCGCATCGAGTATACGCGCGTGTCTGTTGCGCTCAACGAGAAGAAGTCCGAATATATGGACATCGCATTTGTGAAGCTCTCCGAACTTATCGCAAGCCTTGTTGCCAGCCTCAATAGCCTGCTGCACTTGCTCTTTGTGGCGCTTCCCTACGCGATTGCGGCGTTGCTTGTATGGGCAGGGGTGCGATTCGTCAGGAGAAGAAGATAAGCAAGCTTTTATTTTTCTTCATTTTTTCTTCACTTTCGTACCGTCGGGCGTGTCATCGACACGGTATCCTTGCGCGACAATCTCATCGCGCAGACAGTCAGATGTTTTCCAGTCTTTCCTGGAGCGCACCCTGTCACGCTCCTTTGCCAAAGCAAGGATGCGTGAGGGTATCTTCTCCTTCGTGCGGAAGATCACACAGAGAACGGAGTCAACGGATTTGAGGAAGGCGAGCGCGGCTCTCGCGTTGGCTTTGCTCATGTCCTTCTTGTCCATATGCGAATTGAGTTCTCGGCTCAGATCAAAAAGCGCGGCGAGCGCACCGCTTGTCTCAAAATCATCATCCATCGCGTCATTGAACCGCCTCTTTGCATCTGTGATCGCATCGACGACGTTCTTATTGCCCGGTGCACCCGATGCGTATCCCTCGAGCTTATCGATGACCTCCCATAGGCGTCCGAGACTGTTCGCCGCAGCGTCAAGCAGCGTATCTGCAAAGTTTATGGGGCTGCGGTAGTGCGTAGCAAACAAAAAGTAGCGTACCACAAGCGGATCATACCTTGCGAATATGTCCTTGAGCGTGAAGAAATTCCCAAGCGATTTGGACATCTTCTCATTGTCCACATTGACGAATCCGTTATGCATCCAGTACCGCACGACCTGATGGCCGCATGCCTTCTCGCTTTGCGCAAGCTCGTCCTCGTGGTGGGGGAAGATCAGATCTGCCCCGCCGCCATGGATGTCGAACGTGGAACCAAGATGCGCCATCGTCATCGCCGAGCATTCGACGTGCCAGCCCGGCCGTCCCTTGCCCCACGGACTTGGCCATGCGGGCTCGCCTTCCTTCTTGAACTTCCAGAGGACAAAATCCTGCGGGTTGCGCTTGCCCTCCTTTTGCTCCACTCTTGCCCCCGCCTCAAGCTCGTCGATGTTCTGCTTGGAGAGCTTGCCGTAGCCCGGAAAAGAGGTTATATCAAAATAAACGCCGTCGTCAAGGATATAGGTTGCCTTGCGCTTCTCAAGCTGTCTGACGATGCCAATAATCTCCTTGATATACTTGGTCGCGCGCGGTGCAACAGAGGGCAGCATGATGCGAAGCAAAGAGAAGTCTTTCTCATATTCGGGGAGGATCTTCTCTGCAAGCTCTGTGATGCTTATCCCCTCTTCGCGGGCGCGGTTGATCATCTTGTCATCGATGTCCGTGTAGTTGAACACATAGGTAACATCGTATCCTTTGAAGAGAAGGTAGCGCCGGATGATATCAAAGGCGACTGCGCTTCGTCCGTGGCCAAGGTGCGCGATGTCATAAACCGTCGGTCCGCACACATACATCTTGACCTTGCCCTTCAAAAGTGGAGTGAACCCCTCTTTTGTACGGGTCTGTGTGTTGTAGATGTGAAGAGGCATGCCGCATTGTCATCCGTACTGATTATTTATATTTTCTCCCCTGAATCATTATAAACTGCACATCTTCTTCCTGTTGCATGAACCTCCTGGAGAGAAACAGGCGCTTCTTTGATACGTGGGCGCGCTTCTACGATCATGGTCCGATCTCCTGGTGGCTTCGTGCCGTGCAGAGGCAGGCTATCCTAATCGCCAACCCGCATTGGGGAGAGCGCATCCTTGACGCAAGCTGCGGCACAGGCCATGCGCTCAAGCAGATGACTTGCAGCGGAGCAAAGCTTGCTGGCATCGATCTTTCGCCAAACATGCTTGAGCGGGCGCAAAAGAATCTTGCCGGCCTTGACGTGATGCTCCTCAACAGCGATGTTGAGGAGCTTCCCTTCTCCGATGCGAGCTTCGATTGCGTGATGACCATGGAAGCTTTCCATCACTACCCAGACCAGGAACAGGCGCTTCGCGAGCTCTTTCGTGTGCTGCGACCTGAGGGACGGCTCCTGCTTGTTGATATAAATCTCTTTTTTGAGCCCGCGCATCGTCTTTTTGAAATGCTTGAGCCTGGCTGCGTACGCATCAATACAAAAGAGCAGATGCGCATGCTCATCAAAGATGCCGGCTTTCTTGTTCTTGAGCAAAGGCGCATCGGCATCTTTGCGGTCGCAACATATGCGCGCCGCCCAGGACCATGACAAAAGTTTTATAAAGCAATACAATAAGAACAATACCATGTGCACTGGGGGATAGCATGGTTTCAGCATCAAAAAAAAGACGCCTTCAAGAAGAACAGAACCAGCAGCAGACCCAGCTTGATCATGCACACAAGCGCAAGATGATAAAGAAGATCGCGCTTGTCGCGATCATCGCAGCGCTCGTTCTTGCCGGGGGATATGCAGCATGGGCCAAGATGACAGGACCGGGCAAGTACGACGCGCTTGCCGAGTGCATGACCGCGCATGGCTGGACGATGTACGGCACGGACTGGTGCCCGCACTGCCAGCGCCAAAAGCAGATGTTCGGCAAGTCATTTAGAAACATCCATATTGTCAACTGCGACCTCTCCGATGCATGCGATGAGGCCGGCGTAGAGGCGTATCCGACATGGGGCAGGAATGGGCAGCTTGAGCAGGCCGGCGTCAAGGAGATAGACGCGCTTGCGCGCATGACCGGCTGCACGCTTGACTAGACGAGCAAAAATGAAAAAGCAGACCGCATACGCAACAGGTGGCGTCATCGCCCTCATCATTGTGCTTCTTCTTGCGTTATCGCTTGATCTCCTCTTCCCCCTGGAATCATCAGGTTATACGACCCCCCTTGGCTATGAAGGCCCGCGAAGCGGAGTCGCTGCGCCAGAGACTGAATCGCAAAACGTCGTGCTCATCGAGGAGTTCTCCGATTTCCAATGCCCGTTCTGTGCACAGGCCGTGCCAATCGCCAAACGAGTCAAAGCGCACTACGGAGACCAGATAGAATTCCTGTACCGGCATTTCCCGATCGAAAAAATCCATCCGCTCGCGCCAAGGGCGGCGCTTGCAAGCGAATGCATGCGCGACCAAGAGATGTTCTGGACGTACCACGATCTCCTCTTTGAGAACCAGGCACGCCTCTCTGATAGCATGATCCGCGAGCTTGCCGCACAAGCAGGAGCAGAAATGGCCCTCTTTGATGCATGCATGTCGTCGATGAGGCATGCAGTTATCCTTCAAGAGGACTTCCTTGAAGGACGAGAGCGTGGTGTCGAGGGGACACCAACCTTCTTTGTCAATGGTGCGCGCTATGAAGGGGTCGTCAGCTATGACCGCTTTGTCGAGATCATCGACCGAGAGCTTACACGTGCAGAAAGCCAATACGCAAGAGATCCGCAAGACGTGGACAGAAAGGAGGGTACTGCATGAACAAGGTCAAGAGCGTAGCGGCTGATGTGTGCTCGTGCACAGCCAACGCTGCACGCGCGATGTGGGCAGACAAGAAGGATTCGCTGATATGCATGGCCGCTGATATGCTGTTCTTCATCTTCGCCGGATTCATTACCTCAGCATATATGACGCGCATGGTTGCCTCGCTCTACTCGATTGGCGCGCTTTTGCAAGGTGCGGAGGAGAGTGCGGTGCTCGCAAGCGATGGGCTCTTCTCGCTTCTTGATGCCGTCGGTGCGGCGCCGCACGTGTGGCGCATCGCCGCGATGCTCACTCTCATGACATTATCGCTCTTCGCCCTCTATGGACTCTTCCATGGGTTCATCTGGGTGCATATTTTCAAGATCCTCAGGATCAAGACGGATCCGACGACAATCTTCAAGCGCTTCGTGCAGGTAAGCGTCCTCTGGGCAGCCCTCTTTTTTTTGCAGCGCGTCATCTTCTTTGTCGCAAGCTTCTTTGCGACGCTGCGCACAAAGGATCCCACCGCGCTCAATAATGATCCGATACTCCTCTCCTTTCTCTTTATCATCACTTATTTTGCGATGATTTCTTATACACAGATCGCGGAGCATTCTGCCCTTGCGTCGATACACCTGTCGTTCTCGCTTGGCGTCCGTCGTGTGACACACGTCCTTGCGGCTGTAATCCTGCTTGTCATCGTCTTTGCGGCCGTCAACTATGCGTTGCTTGCGCTCCAAACACTATGGTCCACGCTTGTGCTCATCGGTGGCACGGTCACTGTTATTCCGGCAATGACGTGGGCGCGCGTGTTCTTTGCCGCATGGATGCATAAGCTTAAGGTGTGAGAGCGATTAAACACCATATTTATAGATGAAGACAACAACTGATCAGCAGAAAAACAAAAAATGGCAAAGGGTGATGCGTCATGGCAAAAGTCAAGGTCTACTCGACACCATCATGCCCGTACTGCATGAAGGCAAAGGAATTCCTCAAAGAGCATGGCATCAAATATGAAGACATCAATGTCCAGGAGAACAAGGACGCAGCCGAAGAGATGGTCGAGAAGTCGGGCCAGATGGGCGTTCCCGTCATCGAGGTCGGAAGCACGATCATCGTCGGCTTCGACCGTGACGCGCTCAAGAAGGCGCTCAAGATCAGGGACTAATCCACGATGATCAATCCCGTTCTTGTCGACTTGGGCCTCGTGCAGATCCGATGGTACGGCGTGCTCATGGCCGCCGCCTTCCTGTGCGGCTACGTGATCCTTCTTCGCTTAGGAAAGAAAGATGGCCTCACAAGAGAGCAGATCGACGAATACCTCCTGTACCTGTTTGTGGGTATCATAGGGGGGGCACGCCTTGGGGAAGTCCTCTTTTACAATCCGGGCTATTATCTATCAAACCCCCTCGAGATTCTTATGGTCTGGAAGGGCGGCCTTGCAAGCCATGGAGCAATCCTTGGCGCGATTGCAGCGAACGCGATATTCTGCCGCAAGCACCATGTGTCATTCTATAAGATGGCGGACCTTGCCGTCATCCCGTGTGCGCTTGGCGCGGCATTCGTGCGCATCGGCAACTTCACGAACTCGGAGATCGTCGGGCGCGTAAGTTCCGTGCCCTGGGCGATGGAATTTCCCGGATACGAGGGGCTGCGGCATCCAAGCCAGCTCTATGAGGCGGCAAAGAACCTTCTCATCTTCGGCATCCTCCTGCAGCTTCGAAAGCGGAAGCTTCCGGAAGGCACGCTTTTCTGGTCATTCCTCTTTATCTTCTCCATTCTCCGCTTCATCGTCGAATTCTTCAAGGAGTTCCAGACGCTCCCGCCTTCTGCCGTGCTCACAATGGGACAGTGGCTGAGCATCCCGCTCTTCATCCTGTCAGGTGTAATGCTCTTACGTATCCAAAAGAGTGCGAAGTAAGTTTTTTATACACTCCGTGCATGGGATCAGAAGATGAAGCTCTATGAACACGAAGGAAAAGACCTCCTGGACGCACACGACATCCCGACACCAAAGCGCATCCTGATCACCAAACCGCAGCAGGCAAAAGATGCGCAACGTAAGCTTGGAGGAAAGGATGTCGTGCTCAAGGCGCAGGTCCGCACGGGCAAGCGCGGCAAGGCTGGAGCAATCCGCATCGTACCCACAATCGATGCCGCAAAGACAGTATCAGCGATGCTGCGCACTCGTGTGCATGAAGAGGTCCCCGCAGGGATCCTTATCGAAGAGAAGGCCGCAATCGTGCGAGAGCTCTACATAGCCGTCACGATTGATGCAGCAACGCGCTCGCGCGTCGTGCTCTTCTCCAAAACAGGCGGGATGGATGTTGAAGAGCTTGTCAGGATACATCCGAATGCCATCATAAAGGAGTCGATCAAAGGACTGACTACTCCGACACGGTTGCGCTCGTCGATCATGCCGCTTCCGCGATCCCGCGAGCTTCTTGGCATCATCAAGCGCCTCATCACGCTTGCGGCCAAAGAGGATGCCATACTTGCGGAGATCAACCCGCTTGCCCTGACGCCAACAGGGTACGTCGCGCTCGACTCGAAAATTATCATCGATGAGAATGCGCTCTTCCGTCATCCCAATTATGCGCAACGCGCATCAGATCTCTCACCAATAGAAAGGAAAGCGAAGAGGATCGGACTGCACTACGTTGACCTTGACGGCGACATCGCCGTCATCGGCAATGGAGCAGGACTTGTC
Organism: uncultured Methanosarcinales archaeon; assembly: GCA_964604755.1. Classification (GTDB taxonomy): domain Archaea; phylum Nanobdellota; class Nanobdellia; order Woesearchaeales; family UBA12501; genus CAZRZZ01. The sequence continues at coordinate 22,038 of CAZRZZ010000001.1, forward strand.
ATGGCGACCTTGGACATGATCGATTCTTATGGTGAACGGCCAGCGAACTTCCTTGACGTGCAGGGGGGCACCGGCGCAGACATGATGGAGAAAGCGATTGGTCTTTGCCTAAGCAAGGCAGGCGTCAAAGGGATTTTTGTAAACATCTTTGCTGGGATCACGGACTGTGAAGAAATCGCAAAGGGGATCATTGCATACAAGAAAAAACATGGCATCCGACAGCCCCTTGTTGTGCGCATGACGGGAAGGCATGAGAAGAGCGCAAGGGCCATGCTCAAAAAAAGCCGCGTATGTCTTGCCAAAACAATGGACGAGGGGGCAAAGATGATCATCCGGGAAGTGAACGCATGATTGGCCGCATCTCAGACCGTGTACCCCCGCGGTTCTCCGGATACACAAAAATTGCGGCAAATGCCGCGCTCAGGGCAGGCAGGATTATCATGCAGCGCTACAAGAGAGAGCACACGATGCGCTACAAGAAAGACGACACCATTGTTACCGACGTCGATCTTGCTGCGGAGAACGTGATCCTACCAATCCTCAAGAAAGAGTTTCCCTCGCATACCATCTATTCCGAGGAGGCAGGTGTCGACTTGCACCAAAGCCCCTATACATGGACCGTCGATCCCCTTGATGGGACGACGAACTTCATGATGAGAAACCCATTCTTTAATACGGCAATCAGCCTCTCCAAGGACAACGTCCCCATTATCGGTGTCGTCTACTACCCCGTCTTCGATGAGCTGTTCATTGCGGAGAAAGGCAAAGGCGCTATGCTCAACGGCAGCCGCATCCGCGTCTCGACAAACAAGGATGCGCGACGGGCGATCATCGGGTTCTGCCATGGCGTTGGAAACGCGGCAGTGATCGAGCGTGCGCTGCGGTTCTATTCCAGGCTCAAGCGCGCAACGCCAAAAACAAGGCAGTTCGGGTCAGCAGCGCTCGAACTGTGCTATGTCGCATGCGGCAGGATCGATGCATTCGAGATGAGCGACCTTAACTCGTACGATGTCGCTGCCGGCGTGATCATGGTGCAGGAGGCCGGCGGCAAGACGACGGACTTTGCCGGAAAGCGATTCACGCTCAAGTCACGAGACGTGCTTGCAACAAATGGTCACCTGCACCGCAAACTTCTTTGCATCCTCAAGGGATAAGACAATGGCCATCCTCCTGAACAAGGACACGCACGTGATCATCCAGGGGATCACCGGACACCACGGATCAATCCACGCAAGGCTCATGCAAGAATACGGGACGCGCATCGTCGCTGGAGTCACTCCGGGAAGAAAAGGCCAGGAAGTGGATGGCATCCCTGTATATGATACGGTCCGGCAGGCGCTTCAAAGGCATCGTGTGCAATGGTCGGTGATATTTGTTCCTTCCGCCCATGCAAAGGATGCTGCGATCGAAGCCCTGCGTGCTGGGCTTCACCTTGTCATCATCACAGAACATGTGCCAGTCCATGACGCGATCGACATCCATTCAGAAGCCAGGCGCCATCGTCGCATCGTCATCGGCCCAAATTGTCCCGGCCTCGTCGTGCCGGGCATATGCAAGATAGGGATCATGCCAAATGATATATTCCTGCCGGGTGATGTTGGGGTTGTTTCCCGCTCCGGCACGCTCACGTACGAGATTGTGCATACGCTCACAAAGAAAGGCATCGGACAGAGTGCCGTCATCGGTTGTGGCGGCGATCCGGTGCCGGGGATGGACTTCATTGATGTGCTCAGGCTCTTCGAGAAGGACAAGAAGACAAAGCGCATCGTGCTTATCGGCGAGATCGGCGGGAATTTTGAGGAGCGCGCCGCCAAGCACATCAGAAGGTGTGTGAGCAAACCCGTCGTCGCGTACATTGCCGGACGTTGCGCGCCAAAGGACAAGCGCATGGGGCATGCAGGAGCGATCATCAGCGGTGAGGCAGGGACGGCAGAGACGAAAATCAGGGCGCTCAAAGACGCCGGAGTGAAGATCGCGCGGCTTCCATCCGATGTTGTGCGGTTGCTTTGAGAGACTTTTAAAGACGAGAAGCACCAGTTCTTTTCAACCATACCTTTATATATAGAAAAAACGGGTTGATGACGTGGGGAAAAGAGTGATCTCACACGATATCGTCATCGTCGGTGCAGGGCTTGCCGGCCTTCGCGCAGCGATTGCCGCAAAGGATCATGATGTTGCGATCATCAGCAAGGTCCACCCCTTGCGCAGCCATTCCGTCGCGGCACAGGGCGGCATCGCCGCTGCGCTTGGCAATGTCGAGGCAGATTCTGTCGAAGAGCATATATTTGACACCGTGAAGGGGTCGGATTATCTTGGTGACCAGGACGCGATCCGCATCCTCTGCGAGAGCGCCCCTCAGGATGTCATCGAGCTTGAGCATTTCGGCGTCATTTTCTCGCGCACAGCGGAGGGAAAGATCATGCAGCGCGCGTTTGGAGGGCACAAAAACAAGCGCGCATGCTATGCCGCAGACAAGACGGGACACGCGATCCTGCATGAGCTTTTTGGACAGACAGTAAAGGCAAAACTGACCGTCTATGACGAATGGTATGTTCTTGAGCTCATCGTCGAAGACGGTGAATGCAAGGGCATCGTTGTCTGGAACATCAAAACCGGCGAGCTTGACATCATGCTCGCAAAGGCGGTCATGTTCGCGACCGGCGCGTATGGGAGGGTGTATGAGATTACTTCGAACGACATGGGAAGCACGGGGGACGGGCTTGCTATCGCTCTTCGTGCCGGCGTTCCCTTGCAGGACATGGAGTTCGTGCAGTTCCATCCGACAGGCATTTATCCTATCGGTGTGCTCGTCAGCGAGGCCGCACGCGGTGAGGGCGCGTATCTTCTCAACGGTAAGGAAGAGCGGTTCATGAAGAGATACGCGCCAGAACAGATGGAGCTTGCTCCCCGCGACATCTGTTCGCGAGCAATCGAGAAAGAGATTAGGGAAGGCCGCGGCATCGGCGGCAAGAATTTTGTGCATCTGGACCTGCGTCACATCGGCGAAGAGAAGATCAAGAACCGGCTCCCGTTCGTCTATGAGGAGAGCAGGCGCCACCTCAAGATCGACTGCTCAAAGGAGCCGATTCCAGTCAAGCCAACGGTGCATTACTCGATGGGTGGTATTCCAACGACTGTGGACGGAGAAGTTCTCCTCGATGGAAAAGGGAATACCCTTCCTGGATTCTTTGCGGCGGGGGAGTGCGCGTGCATCTCCGTGCATGGCGCAAACCGGCTTGGCTGCAACTCGCTTCTCGAAACGATCGTGTTTGGCAAGCGCGCGGGAAAGAAAATGACGGATTACATCGCATCCAGACGTATGCCAGAGATAAAGCAGAACTGGATCACGCCGACGCAGAAGCGCATCAAGGCAATCCTTGATAGGAGCGAAGGTGAGCGCGTTGCCAGCATTCGTGAAAAGATGCAAAAGACAATGCAGGCATTCTGCGGCGTGTTCCGCGACAAGAAGACACTCGAGGAAGGCCATGCGCACATCCGCGCGCTCCAAGAACGGTACAAGCGTGTCATGATTGATGACAAGAGCCTTGTGTTCAATACAGACCTGCAGGATGCACTTGAGCTTGGCAGCATGCTCACCTTTGCAGAGATCATCATCGTGTCGGCCCTGCACCGGGAGGAGAGCCGCGGCGCACACTATCGAAACGATTTTCCAAAGCGCGATGACAAGACGTGGCTCAAGCACATCCTCGTAAAGAACGCGAATGACAGGATCACATTCGACTATCGCCCCGTAATCATCAAAGACTATGCGCCAAAAGAGAGGATATATTAACATGGCACAAAGAAAAGCGCAAACAGCAAAGAAAGAGAGACAAAAGATAGCAAAGAAAAAACTTGAGAAGACAAAACAAGTCACCCTCTCCATCTTCCGATACGACCCAACGAAAGAAAAAAATGGGCACTATAAAGATTTCACGATCGACGCCCCTGCGCACTTCACGCTCCTGGACTGTCTTGTACACATCAAGGACAACATCGACGGCTCTGTCACATTCCGTCGCAACTGCAAGAACGCGATATGTGGATCATGCGCGATGCGCGTCAACGGTCAGGCGCTGCTTGCCTGCAAGGAGCACATCCACGAACTGCAGAAAAGATATGACGAAAAGCTCGAGGTTTCCGCGATGGGGAATATGCCGGTGATCAAGGACCTCGTCACCGATATGCGTCCGTTCTGGGAGCAGCATGAGGCCGTGCGGCCCTGGCTCATCCGCAAAAGCGAAGACCCAAAGCAAGAGCATATCATGTCTCCAGGGGATCGGGACGAGCTCGTTCAGATGGCCAATTGCATCCAATGCGGCGCGTGCTACTCGGACTGCAACACGGCGCAGGTTGAGCCGCGTTTCATCGGGCCAGCAGCGCTCGCCAAGGCCTGGCGTTTTGCAGCAGATACGCGCGATGAGGCAAGAAAAGAGCGCCTTGATATCTATGAAAAACCGCATGGGCATTGGGACTGCACGCACTGCTTCTATTGTGTCGAAGTTTGCCCGATGGATGTCGCCCCGATGGATCAGATCCTCAAGCTGCGCAAGGCCGCAATCGAGGCAGGACATAGGGGGCCGGGCCAGCGACATCATGACGCGTTTGTAGATTCTGTGCACACAAGCGGGCTACTCCTGTCTCTTATACACATCTCCGAGCCCACGAGACTAGGCATGATCTCGTA
>CAZRZZ010000002.1:0-25057 GCA_964604755.1 uncultured Methanosarcinales archaeon
CAAGGCAGGCGTCCGTGTGCGTTATCTGCACTCCGACATCGACACGATCGAACGCACAGAAATCATCCGCCAGCTGCGGCTTGGAGAATTTGACGTGCTCGTCGGGATCAACCTCTTGCGGGAGGGCCTTGACATCCCCGAGGTCGCGCTCGTCGCGATCCTTGATGCGGACAAGGAAGGATTCTTGCGCAATGAGCGAAGCCTCATCCAGACAATCGGCCGTGCCGCGCGCAACGCTGATGGATGCGTGATCATGTATGCCGACAGGATGACCGACGGGATGAGGCGCGCAATCGACATAACCCATAGACGCCGTGCCGCACAGGAGGCGTTCAACGAGGAGCATGGCATCACACCGCAGACGATCGTCAAGGATGTCGGCGAGGCGGAGACGAAGATCAAGACCACAAAACACCTTGCAAGAAAGGACATTCCAAAGGAGATCATCCGATTAGAAGCGCAGATGCGCATCGCCGCAGAAAATCTGGAGTTCGAGGAAGCTATCGGGCTTCGGGACAGGATTTCAGCGCTGGAGCGCGAGCTTGAGCAAAGGAAAGGATCATAAGGAAATAATTATATAGACGCAATACTGGTCATCTGCCATGCCGGAGAACACGACAGTCCGCTACAAGAACTATGTGCTTGACCAGTTCCAGATCGATGCGATCGAGGCCGTCAAGCGACATAACAGCGTCGTCGTGTCCGCGGCGACAGGGACGGGAAAAACGCTTACGGCCGACTTTGTGATCGACCGCTTCCTGACGCAGAACAAGCGCATCATCTACACAAGCCCGATCAAGGCCCTCTCCAACCAGAAGTTCAAGCAGTTCAAGGAGGAGTACGGCGAGGAGAACGTCGGGATCATGACGGGGGATGTCGTTATCAACCCCTCCGCAGCGGTCATCATCATGACGACCGAGATCTACCGCAACATGCTGCTCTCAAGGGACATCTTCGTCGACGACGTAAGCTATGTGATCTTCGATGAGATCCATTACATCAGCGACATCGAGCGCGGCACGGTCTGGGAGGAGAGCATCATCTTCAGTCCCGGGCATGTGCGGTTCCTGTGCCTCTCCGCGACGATCCCAAACGCGAGAGAATTTGCCGACTGGATTGAGTCCATCAAGGACCATACCGTCGAGGTCGTCGAGTACCTCCAGCGCGCCGTGCCGCTCACGCACAAGCTTTATGACGTCGGCCTTGGCATCTGCACACGCGAGGAGCTGCGCGAGGTGATCGAGGCGCCCGATTATGATGACGTGTTCTCACGACGGGGACGAAAAGGAGGGAAGGGACGACGCCCATTCTCAAAACCACCAGACCACACGCAGCTCGTCGAAGAGCTTGCGCATGAAGGCCATCTCCCCGCAATCTACTTCATCTTCAGCCGCGCCGCGACGGAGAAGAAGGCAAAGGAAGTCTCCGCAAGGAGGGGGTTTCTTGGCAAGGAGGAGCAAGGCAAGGTCGCGCGCATCGTCTCTGATTTTTTCGCATCGTGCGAGCAGGAGATCAGGACCTTGCGGACGACAAGGCTCCTTCGCTTCACGCTCTCGCGCGGCGTCGCGTTCCATCATGCGGGCCTTCTGCCAAAGCTCAAAGGACTTGTCGAGCTCCTCTTTGAGCAGGGGCTCGTGAAGGTCCTGTATGCGACCGAGACGTTCGCTGTCGGCATCAACATGCCGGCGAAGACTGTCTGCTTTGACAGCCTGGAAAAATATGACGGGAAGAACTTCCGCTACCTCACGACGGGCGAGTACATGCAGCTCGCCGGGCGCGCCGGACGGCGGGGAATTGACAAGGAGGGGCTTGTCGTCGCGATGGTCAACCGGCAGTTCGTCGACATGGACAAGGTCAAGAGGATCACGACGGGCGGAAGCGAAGCGATCATAAGCCGCTTTGCGCTCTCCTATAATAGCGTGCTCAACATGGTGCGCAACCATACGCCGGAGGAGATCGATGTCATCCTCAAGAGCAATTTTGATTACTATCAGAACACGAACAAGAACAAGGAGATCACATACAAGGCGACATTCAAGCGCAACAAGACGCTGCTTGCGAAGATGGGCTACATCGAAGGAGATGCACTCACGCACAAGGGAGGCTTTGCCTGCCACATCTATTCTGATGAGATTTTCACCAGCGAGCTTTTTGCGACGCAAGTCAAGGACAAGCTCTCGGACTTCGAGATATTCTGGCTGCTCACAACAATGGCGTATGAGCCTCGGCGGCAGGACCGGTTCAGGAAGGCGCCAAACCGGGCTGCGCTTGGTGAGCTTTTCAAGAAGACGTCCCACAACAAGGTCGCACAAAAGAGGACGAATCCGGAGAAGCTTTTGCGCCTGTACGCGTTCTGCAAGGAATGGTGGGACGGCGCGACATTTATCTCGATGCTCAACACCACCAATCTCCTTGAAGGCGACATCATCCGCCTGTTCCGGCAGGTGATCGACCGCCTTGGCCAGATTCGGCGTGCAAGCCAGGATGAGCGCCTGCGCCATCGAGTCGATGCAATCATGGACAGGATCAACCGCGAGTTCGTGCGCGTCGAGTTCTAGGACAGATAGTTCACGATTGTTATGCGTTTCTCGTCGGAAAAGAAAAAGAAACGTTTATAATCTTCAAAGGAATCAAAGACATGATGGTGGGAATAAAAAAAGAGGAATGGATTCTGCGCATCGGCGTATCTGGTGCATTCCTTGGGCACGGCGTGTTCGCGCTCATGGGAAAACAAAGCTGGATCCCTTATATCACTGCTGTTGGGATCAGCGATGCTGCAGCACAGACACTTCTTCCTCTTATCGGCATGCTTGACCTTGTTGTGGCCGTGCTCGCACTCCTCTGGCCGCTGCGCATCGTGCTTGTCTGGGCGACACTCTGGGGATTTCTTACCGCGCTCATCCGGCCGATTGCGGGAGATCCTGTCTGGGATTTTGTCGAGCGCACCGCGAACTTCGCAGCCCCGCTTGCGCTGCTTGTGGTACAGGGTTTCCCAAGGTCCATTGCTGAATTCTTTACGATACGTAGCAAGAAAAGATGATCCAGAAATTGAAGGGTGTTCTGCGACTGAATTTTTCTGTCGTGCAGCACTACATTTATAAATATCCTGCTTGGGAGGGTTTTCCATGCAAAAGGAGATCATCATCAAGGGGGCGCGCGAGCATAATCTCAAGAATATCACCGTCCGAATGCCGCGCGACAGGTTCATCGTCATCACGGGACTCTCCGGCAGCGGTAAGTCCACGCTCGCATTTGACACCCTGTACGCCGAAGGGCAGCGGCGGTATGTCGAAAGCCTCTCCGCGTATGCACGCCAGTTCCTTGGTCTCATGAACAAGCCCGACGTCGACTCAATCGAAGGCCTCTCCCCCGCAATCGCAATCGAGCAGAAGACGACGAGCAAGAACCCGCGCTCGACGGTCGGCACGGTCACGGAGATCTATGACTATCTTCGCCTTCTCTTCGCCCGCGTCGGAGCGCCGCATTGCCCAAACTGTGAAAAGATCATCGAGCCGCAAAGCGCGCAGGCGATTGCACAGAATGTCTTCTCGACGATGCAGGGTGCGCGCATCCAGGTCATGGCGCCGATTATTCGCCAGAAAAAAGGGACATACGAGCACCAGATCGATGACTTGCACAAGCAGGGCTTTAGTCGTGTCAAGGTCGACGGCGCCGTGTATGACACGACGGAGAATATCACGCTTGACCGCTACAAGAAGCATGATATCTATGCTGTCGTCGATCGCATCAAGGTTGACGCTGATGACGCGTGCAAGAGCCGCATCGCGCAGGCGATCGAGCAGGCAATCGATCGTTCGCAGGGGCTTGTCATCATTGAGAATATGGACGCTCCCGCAAGAGAACGAAAGGAAAAATCCCTTGAAGGATCCATGCAGGAAGGTGAGAAGCTTTACTCGACCAAGGCGGCGTGCACATCCTGCGGCACAAGCTTTGATGAATTGCAGCCGCGCATGTTCTCATTCAACTCCCCGTTTGGCGCGTGTGAGACCTGTCACGGCCTTGGCGTCGAGATGATCTTCGACCCGGAACTTGTCATTCCGGACCCAGGCAAAAGCATCGCCGAGGGAGCTATCGCGCCGTTCCGGCGAATCGAGGGGTGGCGCGTTCAGCAGTTTGGCAGCGTGGCAAAGCACTTTGGTTTTGACATGCTCACTCCATTCGAAAAACTCAGGAAAAAGCACCAGGAGATCATACTCCATGGATCAGACGAGGACATCCGCTTTCGCTTCCGCGGATCATCATCGTCGTACAACTGGGAGAACTCGTTTGAAGGGGTCATTCCCCTTCTCGACCGGCTTTACCATCAGACCGAAAGCGAGTCGCGCCGCGAGGAGCTTGACAAATACATGACAACAAAACCATGCCCGGACTGCAAAGGTTCACGTCTCAAGCCTGCAAGCCTTTCTGTACGCCTTGCTGGCAAGAGCATCATCGATGTGACCAACTTTTCGATCAAACAAGCGCGATCATTTTTTGACGGCTTGCAGCTGGATGAACAAAGGATGTTCATCGCAAAAGCAGTCTTCAAGGAGATCAATGAACGCCTCACGTTCATCGACGACGTGGGACTTGGCTACCTGACATTGAGCCGGAGTGCAGGAACGCTCTCGGGAGGAGAGGCGCAGCGCATCCGCCTTGCGACACAGATCGGCTCGAACCTGATGGGCGTCATGTACATCCTCGACGAGCCGTCGATCGGCCTGCACCAGCGCGACAATGAGAAGCTCATCGGAACGCTGCACCGCCTGCGCGATGTCGGAAACACGCTCATCGTCGTCGAGCATGATGAAGACACGATCCGGCGGGCGGACTGGGTGATCGACATCGGGCCAGGAGCAGGTTTGCATGGCGGCCGTATCATCGCGCAAGGGACCCCCGACGATATCATAAAGACCAAAGAATCGATCACCGGCCAGTATCTCTCCGGTTATCTCACGATTCCCGTGCCAAAAAAGCGTCGCACGCCAAAGGGCAGGATCACCGTGCATGGAGCACGCGAGCATAACCTCAAAGATATTGACGCCCATGTTCCAACGCATGTGCTCTGCCTCATCACGGGCGTGTCCGGATCTGGAAAGAGCACGCTCATCAATAACGTCTTGTATCTGGCGCTCATCAAAAAGATTTATAATAGCCGTGAGAAGGCTGGCGCGCACCGGGACGTCACGTTCACGCATGGCATCGACAAAGTCATCATCATCGACCAAAGCCCGATTGGCAAAACGCCGCGCTCAAACCCGGCGACATACACCAAAGTCTTTGACGATATCCGAGCACTATTTTCGTCGACCAAGGAAGCGAAGATGCGTGGATACCAGCCCGGCCGCTTCTCGTTCAATGTAAAAGGGGGGCGTTGCGAAGCCTGCGAGGGCGATGGCCTCATCAAGATTGAAATGAATTTCCTTCCGGACGTGTATGTCCAATGCGAGGAGTGCAAGGGGGCGCGTTACAATGCCGAGACGCTCGAGGTCCGATACAAGGGAAAGACGATTGCGCAGGTGCTCGACATGAGCGTCGAGGAGGCACTCGGGTTCTTCGAGCACATCCCAAGCCTTGCGCGAAAGCTTCGCACGCTCCATGATGTGGGTCTCTCCTACGTGAAGCTTGGCCAGTCATCGACGACGCTTTCCGGCGGCGAGGCGCAGCGCATCAAGCTCACGCGCGAGCTTGCCAAGCGCGATGCTGGACATACCGTATATATTCTTGATGAGCCGACGACGGGCCTTCATTTTGAGGATGTGCGCAAACTGCTTGCAGTGTTGAATCGTCTTGTCGATAAGGACAATAGTGTCATCGTCATCGAACACAACCTTGATGTCATCAAGAATGCGGACTGGATCATCGACTTAGGCCCTGAAGGAGGGGATGAAGGCGGCTGGATCGTAGCGGAAGGGACCCCGGAGGACATCGCAAGCAACAACGCAAGCCATACCGGACGATTCCTGAAGAGGATGCTTGCGTAAACTTTTAAAATTCAAGGTTCTGACAGGCCTATCATGCCAAAAGTGACGTTCACGACCGATGGGATGGCGTATGAGGTAGAGCACGGCTGTGACCTCAAGGTACTCTGCCATGAAAAGAAGGCATCGCTTCCCTTCGGTTGCCAGAATGGGCTTTGCGGCACGTGCGTCATCAAGGTCGACGCGGGCCACGAAAACTTCTCGCCGATGGCTGATAAGGAGAGGGAAACACTTAAGATAGTCTCTGCAGATCCCTCGACATGCCGCCTTGCGTGCCAGTGCAGAGTTAATGGAGATATCAAACTCTCAAACTACTATTAGATGCCGTCAACCAAAGGTTTATAAATTTCTGAAACGTGAATTCGAGAAGGTGGAATATATGCGCACGCGGGAAGAGCACGATACCATGGGGGTCAAAAAGATCCCGACGACTGCGCTCTGGGGGGTCCAGACAAAGCGCGCAATCGACAGTTATCATTTCTCGTCGGAGCTTGTGAACCTGAAAATCATCCTCTCCATCGCCGCAATCAAGATTGCGGCAGCGCGCGCGAATAAGGCAGCAGGCGGATTAACAGCAAAGCATGCAAGCGCAATCGAGCGTGCCGCAAAAGAGATCCTTGACCGAAAGCATGACGACCAGTTCCCGCTTGATGCGATCCAGGCAGGGGCGGGCACAAGCACGCACATGAATGTTAATGAAGTCGTCGCAAATCGCGCAAACGAGATGCTCGGATCGAAGCGCGGCACGTATCTTCCCATCCATCCAAATGACCATGTGAACATGGGGCAGTCGACAAATGACGTGTACCCGACCGCGATGCGCATCAGCGCCTTATCATCTGTGCTCGGCGAACTCATCCCCGCGCTTGACGGGCTTGAGCGGTCGCTTGCCAAGAAGGCGCATGAGTTCGCACGGATCAGAAAATCCGGGCGCACGCACCTGCAGGATGCCGTGCCCATCTGTCTTGGCGACGAATTTGGCGCGTATGAAGCGATCGTCAGAAAGGCGGGAGGACGCATCACAAAGTGCCTTGACGAGCTATCGGAGGTCGGCCTTGGCGGAACGGCCGTCGGCTCGGGCCTCAATGCGCTTCCCGCATATCGAAAACATGTCGTTCCTGAACTTGCAAGGATCACAAAGCTTTCGCTCAAGCCAGCGAAGGACACGTTCTCTGCAACAAGTAGTATGGCGCCGTTCACCTCGCTCTCCGGCGAACTTCGCAATCTTGCGATAGAGCTCAACAAGATCGGAAGTGACATCCGGCTCTTAGCATCGGGCCCGACGACAGGACTTGGAGAAATCTCTCTTCCTGCCGTGCAGCCAGGATCGTCGATCATGCCAGGAAAGGTCAATCCCTCGATCGTCGAGGCTCTGCATATGGCGTGCTATCATGTAATCGGAAAGGATGCAGCGATCGCCGACGCTGCGCAGGCAGGCCAGCTTGAACTTAATGTTATGATGCCGCTCATCGCGCATGAGCTTCTTGGCAGCATCCATGTACTTGCTCAGGCAGTACGCACGTTCGATGAACTGTGCGTGCGCGGAATCAAAGCAAGCAAGGAACGCTGCGAGCGCTACGTGCACAGCACCGTCGGGCTTGCGACGATCCTCAGCCCTCTTATTGGATACGAGAAAGCAGCACAGGTCGCTAGGGAGGCGGTCAAAAAAGGCAAGACAATCAAAGAGATTGTGGTCGAGAAAGGAATCATGGGCCCAAAAGAGTTTGACAAGCTGCTGGAGGAGAGCGGAAGATGAGACGCATCGGCTACGATAAGGTCACGTTCATCCCGTCCACGCCATGGCAACGTGAAAGATACCGCGACGCGCTTTGCCGGGCGGGGAGCCAAGACCGTGTCGAGGACGTGCTTGGCAAAGAACAGTTCGCCTGGCGCGGGTCCTTTTGTATCACGCCGGCGCAAGCCCCATGCAAGGGCATCGAAAATCTCCTCTCCAACATGGGATTTAGCGGCGAGGAATGGTATATCTGCAACGGAGTGTACATCATCGACGGCTCCAAGCCAATCCTTGTCGTTGATGACCTTCGCAGGCTCGCAGGAGATGAGCACATCGATGAAGTCGTCCTGGAATCCTCGGGATACACGACGGTCGTGAGCTGAAAAGAGATATAAATAACCTCCTTCCTTGGCAACCTATGCTCAACATCAAGTCCATCTCTATTCCAAAAAGCCCGGGCGTCTACCTGATGAAGGATTCTGACGCGACGATCATCTATATCGGCAAGGCAAAGGACCTCCGGAGCCGCGTGTCAAGCTACTTCACCAAGAACCATGCTTCTCCAAAGACAGAGATGCTGGTGCGCAAGATCGACGACATCGAGTTCATCCTCACCGACAATGAGACAGAAGCCCTTCTTTTGGAGAACCGGCTCATCAAGAAGCACCAGCCAAAATATAATATCTGGCTCAAGGACGCAAAGCAGTACGCGTACATCAAGATCACCGATGAGAGATTCCCGCGGATTGTCTCGACACGCCGGGTCACAAAGGTCGGAGAATATTTCGGACCATACACAGATGGCTATGCGCGGCAGCAGATCGTCCGGCTGTGCCAGGGCCTCTTCAAGCTGCGCACGTGCAAGACCCTGCCGAACCGCGTCTGCCTGCAGTACCACATCAAGCGCTGTAGCGGGCCATGCGAAGACCACATTAGTAATGAAGAATACATAGAATATGTGGATCGTGCACGCATGGTGCTCAAGGGGGACACCAAAGAGCTCACCAAAACATTGGAGCGCGAGATGGAAGCTGCATCACAGACACGGCGCTTTGAACTTGCCAAAGAGCGGCGCGACCAGATCCGCGCGCTCGATCTTCTCGAAGAAAAGCAGAAGGTCGACCTTCAAAAGTCGCACGACCAGGACGTCATCTTCCTCATCGACGACAGCCACCACGTGCAAGTCGGCGTGTTCCACATCAAGCGCGGCGTGATTGCCGCAAAAGAGGGGTTCCGCATCCCAAACGAAAGCGATGCCGCAAGCGAATTTCTTCGGGCATATTACCGGGAATCGCGCATCCCCAAGGAGATTATCATCAACCGCATCCCCGGGGATAGGACAGCGATCGAAGCATGGCTCTCGCATGAACTGGGAATAAATGTTAGTATCATGCGGCCGCAGCGCGGCGAGAAGAGACACCTCCTGGAACTCGTCGAGAAGAATACAAACGCGTTAATGGGAGAGGAGAACCCGATCCTGCAGGAGCTGCAGGAAGACCTAAGCCTGCCGACCTTGCCAAAAGTCATCGAGTGCTTTGACATGTCCAACATCCAGGAGGAGCACCGCGTCGGCGCGATGGTCCAGTTTGTCAACGGCAAGCCAAACAAGAGCGGCTACCGTCGCTTTGCCATCAAGACCGTCGATGGCCAGGATGATTTTGCAAGCATGCGCGAGTGCGTGCAGCGGCGATACAGGCGCCTCGCCAAGGAAGGAAACGCTTTGCCCGACCTCATCATCGCCGACGGCGGAAAAGGGCAGCTCGGCGCCGTGCTTGATTCGCTGCAGAAGCTTGGCCTTCGCATCCCTGTGATAGGGCTTGCCAAGCGCAAGGAGGAGATCTTCATTCCCGGCCGCCCAGAGCCGATCGTGCTTGACAAGAAGAAAAGAAGCCTGCACCTGCTGCAGCGCATCCGGGATAGCGCGCATCATTTTGCCGTCACCTTCCACCGCGTGCGCCGCGGAAAGGCGATGACCAAAAGCGCGCTGGATGCTATCCCTGGCATCGGCGAGAAGAAGCGCATGGCGTTGCTTACGGCGTTTGGCAGCGTCAAGGACATCGCCGATGTAGACGAGGCAGAACTTGCGAAAGTCGCCGGGAAGACGGTGGCGCGGAAGGTTAAGCAGATCCTCGACCCGACTGCACCCCAATAACATTTATAAATCCCGAAGGGGTTCTCACCCCTGCCCGGGGTGATCAGAATAAAGTGCGCCTACTGTTCTCATGCGGAAACAAAAGTGCTCGACAAGCGCGATGTCGAAGACAGCGCTGTCGTGCGCCGGCGTCGCGAGTGCCAGAAGTGCGAGAAACGCTTCACGACGTACGAGCATGTCGAGCTTGAGGATCTCTGGGTCGTCAAGAAGAACGGAAAGCGAGAACGCTTCGACCGGCAGAAGCTTCGCTCCGGGATGCTCAAGGCGTGCGAGAAGCGGCCGATTCCTGCCGAAAAAATAGACAAGGCCATAAGCGACATCGAAGCGGCACTTCGCAAAAAAAACGACCGTGAAGTAGCATCCGAGGCGATCGGGCAACTCGTCATGTCGCGGCTCAAGCGCCTCGACAAGGTCGCCTACATCCGCTTTGCGAGCGTGTATCGCGAGTTCACCGACCTTGACACGTTCAAGGACGAGGTCGACCGGCTGCTCAAAAAATAGGAGAACATGATGATGTCGGACCAAAAAGGTGTCCTGGCAAGTCAGCAGATCGACTGGCTCATCAAGAACGGACACATCCGCGCAGCGAATCAAATCGACATAAGCCAGGTTCAGCCATCAAGCCTTGATCTGCGCCTTGGCAAGCGCGCATGGCGCGTGCCGGCGAGCTTTCTTCTCTCCAAAGGGGGGACTGTCCAGGACAAGCTTGATGAATATGCGCAGGACTACTTCCACTTCTCGATCGAGAATGGGGCGTTTTTGGAGGCAAAAAAGACATACGTCTTCGAGCTGCAGGAATCCCTTGCGCTTCCCGAGAGTATCAAGGCGCGAAGCAATCCAAAGAGCAGCACGGGCAGGGTCGACACGTTTGCACGGCTCATCTCGGACCATTGCACCAATTTTGACAACATCCCGCCGGGCTACAAGGGAAAGCTGTACCTTCTCGTCTTCCCGATGAGCTTCGATCTGAAGGTCAAGGAGGGCCTGTGCCTCAACCAAATCCGCTTCTCGACGGCAGGAAACGGGCACCGCCTTGCGACAGAGGATCTCATCGGGGAGTTCGCAAGGCACCATCTGCTTTTCGGCAAGGAAGGCAAACCGCTTTCGGTCAACGATGTCATCATCGAGGACGGCGGCCTGTTCCTGACACTCGACCTCTCCGACGAGACCGTCGGATACCGGAGCAAGAAGAACGCAAAGCCAATCGATATGGCAAGGGTCGGCGTGCACGCCGTGCACGAGTACTGGGAACCGGTCAAGAGGCCGGCGAATGGCAAGCTGATTCTGGATCCTGATTTCTTCTATATCCTCAAGAGCAAGGAGAAAGTGCGTATCCCAACCAATTTCGCATGTGAGATGGTTGATTTCCACTCGGGCGTTGGCGAGTTCCGCAGCCACTATGCCGGCTTCTTTGACCCCGGCTTTGGATATGGGATGTCCGGCGAGATCAATGGATCACACGCGGTCCTTGAGGTGCGCATGCGCGACAGCCCGATGGAGGTCATCGACGGCCAGATCTTCGTGAAGATGGTCTTCGAGCATATGCAGGAGACGCCGCATATCGCATACGGCGTGCACGTGCAGTCGAACTACCAAAACCAGGGGCTCAAGCTTGGAAAGCATTTCTGCCACACCACATAAATGCATAAATAGCTCAGGCACCATTTTGACATTATGGACAGAAAAGAGCGCGCGCATGCAGTGATTAGGATTCTCAACCAGTGCTATCCCCGTGCGGACTGCGCGCTGGACCACAAGAACACGCTCGAGCTCCTTGTCGCGACGATCCTTAGCGCGCAGTGCACGGACAAGCGCGTCAACATCGTCACCAAAGCGCTGTTCCAGAGGCACAGGACGGCAAAGGACTATGCAGAATCCCCGCCCGGAGAGCTTGAGGAATATATCAAGAGCACGGGATTCTACCGCAACAAGGCAAAGAACATCCGCGCCGCATGCAGGATCATCCATGAGAAGCACGGCGGCGAGGTGCCGGACACAATGGAGGAGCTTCTTTTGCTTCCCGGCGTCGCGCGAAAGACAGCGAATGTCGTCTTGGGCGTCGCGTTCGGAAAGGCCGAGGGCGTCGTCGTCGACACGCATGTCATGCGCATAACGAATCTTCTTGGCCTCACAAGGCACAAGAACCCAAAGAAGATCGAGGATGACCTCATCAAGGCCGTGCCGCAAAAGGATTGGATCGTCTTCTCACACTTGCTCATCCTGCTTGGGCGCGAGATCTGCATCGCGCGGCGGCCAAAATGCATGATCTGCCCGCTCAACAAGGTCTGTCCGTATGGGATTAGGCAAGTGAGAAAAATCAGAGAGACGCTGGCAAAGCGGCACATGGCCTAACCGAAAAGAAGATACCTCACCCTCCACAGCTTCGGATGCTCCTCGACAATATCGACGCGGCGAATGTGCGCTCTCTCCTCGTCGCTAAACTCATACTCAAAGCTTTCGATGTGCGTGTGGATGTCGCAGGTCTCCTTGAGCTTTCCAGAGAATACGACGTCAAACTCCGTCTCTGAAAAGTTGACAAGACGCACCTGCACCTCCTTCCCGTGCGTCTTGTTAAACAGCTTCATCGCGTCGTTGATGCGGCCGTGGAATGTTTCGACCATGATCATCCCTTGATGTTGCCTACAGGCAAGAGGCCGACGACTTTCCTTGTGATGCCGGCGCGCTCGAGCGTATCAACGACGTCGCTGATGCTCTTGTACGCTATTCCCGCCTCCTCCGCAAGACCGGACATGCTTGCGCTCTTCACATAGATGCCGCGCCGCTCCATCTCTTTTTGCAGCTTCTCGCCGCGCACCTCTTTTTTTGCCTTCGTTCTGCTCATCGTGCGGCCGGAGCCGTGCGCGGTGCTCCCAAATGTCTCCTCTTCTGCCTTTGCTGTGCCCAAAAGAAGGTATGATCCGGTTTCCATGCTGCCGCCGAGGATGACGGGCTGGCCGATCTTCTTATACTTTGGGATGAGCTCAGGATTTCCGGGTCCGAATGCGCGCGTCGAGCCCTTGCGATGCACGATGAGCTTTTGTTTCTTGCCGTCGACCCTGTGCTCTTCGATCTTGGCGATGTTATGCGCGACGTCATAGACGAGGTTCATCTCCATGTCTTCTGGGCTTTTCTTGAAGACCTTGCTGAAACATTCGCGGATGCGGTGCAGGATGACCTGGCGGTTGCTAAATGCTATGTTCGCCGCGCATGCCATCGCCTGGAAATAGTCCTGGCCTTCCCTGCACTGGAACGGAGCGCAGGCAAGCTCACGGTCCTTCACATGGATGTTGTGCTCTTTCATGACCTTGTCGAAGGCGCGAAGATAGTCTGTTGCAACCTGATGGCCAAATCCGCGGCTTCCGCAGTGCACCATGACGACAACCTGTTCAGGCTGCGTGATGCCCATCACCTTCGCGGCTGCCGGATCGAAGATGCCTTCCTTTGGCGCGACCTGGATCTCCAGGTAATGGTTGCCTGATCCAAGAGTGCCAAGCTGGTTGATGCCACGCGCGACTGCCTTGTCCGATATCTTTGCGGGATTGGCCTGCGTGATGCAGCCATGCGCTTCTGTCTTCTTGATATCATCATCCCACCCATAGCCCATCTCGACGACCTTCCTGACGCCGTGCGTGATGATCTCGTCGAACTGGTCGCGCGAAAGGTCAACGAAACCCTTGCATCCGACGCCGGTCGGCACGCGCTTGAAGAGAAGGTCAACAAGCTCATGAATCTTTGGAGCGACCTCCTTTGTGGTGAGGTTCGTCGTCAGTAACCTCATTCCACAGTTGATGTCAAAACCAATTCCGCCAGGGCTGATGATACCCTCATCGACGTCGAATGCGGCGACACCGCCGATTGGAAAGCCATACCCCCAATGCCCGTCGGGCATGCAAAGCGCATGCTTGACGATGCCAGGGAGGCATGCGACATTGGTGACCTGGTCGAAGACGCCCGCGTCCATCGTGTCAAGAAGCATCTTTGAGGCAATAATGCGGGCAGGGACATTCATGCCCTCCTTATACGTCGTTGGAATCTCCCAGACACAGTCGCTGACTTTCTTTATGCAAGAAGGGATATTCCCCTTGGTATCGTGCTCTTCTTCCATCTCTCATACATCCACGACGATCGTCGCCTCATACCCTTCTTTTATCTTTTTAATTTTGAACATGTGCATCGTGACTGCCTTGATGTCGTAGTCAAGATCGTGCCTTGTGCGGTTGATTTTCTCTCCTTTGAGGATGACATGCAGGCGCCAGGCGCCTTCTTCGCCTTCGACAAAGACGCGGCATTCGCTAAAGACCATCTGGTCGGCGTCCTTCTTGAAGATGATTTCGCTCAAAAAATCGAAGAGAAGCGTCTCAATCCCTTCATCCTCGAGATGGAACTCGACAGTGTTTCTCGCCTTGACTGTCTTTGGATCGACCGTCGCTTCGCAAACGGCAAGGGCGGCGTTGCGGAAGAGCTCATTGATATCCTTGCCATATACCTTAATCGCAAGGTCCGCAGTCGCGACGTCTTCCAAAAACTCATACCCCTTTGCCATACGGAACGGTATCGACACAAAGCTTTATAAATTTGATGGCTGTCCGTTCTCGCCACCGGGGCTGTAGTATAACCAGGCAGCATGGCTGGCTCCAGTTTCTGGAGCGATGAGGCGAATTGCCGATGATTACATTGTCATCCGCGTGTCAAACATCTGCTCGAAAGAAGATACCAGCAGATCAGGGTTCGAATCCCTGCAGCCCCACTTTCCTCTTTGTGAGAGAAGAATATTCTGAAGTATTATTCGCAAGGGCTAAGCGCCAAGGGCGCGCATGCCCGCAGGGTGTGTGGAAGGGGGCAAGGCCCCCATTGGAGATCCCTGCAGCCACACGTTCTTCTTCACTTGAGCCGGATGTTCGTCCTGCCGTTCTTTCTTGCCGCTGACACGGCATCATCACCACTCCTGCTCTGGCGCCATCTCTTGAGCCTGCGCTTCGTCAGGAAGAGGTAGATAACAAGCAAGGACCCAAGAATGATGTAGGGGATGTAGAGCACGGCAAGATAGAGCCTGCGGCTGTGGTGCACGACGATGACGATATCATTCGTGAATATGCTGTCAAGATCATCGCCGGTGCGGATGTCGACGCTGATGCGGTACGCACCGTTGTCCACGCCGCGATGAGCGTCGATGACGAGCGGGATAACGACCGATTCTCCTGGCGGAATCCATTGGCGATCGGAATCGACAGAAAGCCACGGGATATCTTCATACACGCTGATCTTGTAGTCATGGTCGTCATGGATATTGGTGATGCGCATCGGGATGATTGTGCGGTCGTCGCCGACGATGACATGGGACTCATGGATGCCCGGCGTCGTGTATAGGAGCATCTCACCAAGCGTCCGTCCATCTTCGCTTGGAGCCGGACGATGGTTGCCAAAGATCGTCGTGTAGCGCCACAGCACGCCAAAGATGCCTGTACAGACGAGGAGCACAAGCAGGAATCCAAGTGCCAAGAGGGTTACCTTCTTGCGTTTGAGGCGCTTTGTCTTCGTGAAACTGGCACCGGTGTCTTTGGTCTTCGCTACTTTGGCGTCGTGTCCTGTCGCGTCCTGCGCTTGCTCTCCCCTTCTCCCCTTTCGGTAAGCAAGGAGTGCAAACACGAGGATGGCGCCAAGGGTAATAAGTGCTGCCAATGACCACGCGTCACGAGGGTTTTCACCATAGCCAAGCACGAGCAGTACGACATCCTCCTGGGAAACGGCATCCGGCGTCTTGATGGTGAATTCCATGCGGTACCGTCCAGGATCGACAGATTCGTCCGGACTGACAGTCATCGTGACCGTTGCTTCATCGGATGCACGGATGTCGAGTGCTGGCTGCGTAAACGCGATCCAGTCGACAGGCACCTCAAGGTCAACATGAGCATCACTACCTCCCGGATTTTGGAACGTGAGTGGAATCGCTGCCGTCTCGCCGATGCGGGTGATGAACGCACCACGATGCGTCGGAAGGTCTCCTGCATCGATGCGAAGCCTGCTGCCATCAGCCCCACCAAAGAAGGCCGGGGCGTAATAGAGCGCGAAGGCCGCGCCGGCGAGCAGGAGGAGCGCAAGCAGCGCAATAAAGTAGGCGGAGGGCGACCCTCCAGACGCCGGCCCTGCCGCTGCCTTCGCCGTCTTTGCTTTTCTGGCCACGTCGAGGCGCTTTGCCTTCACTTCATCGCGTTTCTCATCGTCGAACACGACACTAACCGGCTCATCTGCCGATGATGTGGAAACCTCCGATCGATTGTCGCTGCCAGCGCGCGTCTTGAGCATGATCGCGAGCACAAGCAGCACAATGACCAGAAAGACGATGACCATAAGGCCGGTGACAAACCACCCTCGCTCGACAAGAGGGATGTCCGCGTCACTGGAGATAAGGCTGTCGAGCGCTGATGCGGGATCCGCTGCCCTGCTTGGCATCGTTGTCTGCGGCTCGACTGCAAGATCGTCCAGGGAATCGACATAGGTTGTTCCGCCTTCACCTGCCACGCCCCTATCGGCTATGAAAAGTGCGCCGATGAGCAGCGCAAGCACGCCAAGCGCGATGAAGATGATCAGAAGCGGCGTGAACCATCCCGGCAGGTCCACCGGCCTTGTGCCGGTACTCTTCGCAAGGTCCTCCTTCGTCTTCCTAGTCACCCGCGTGGACGATGCATAATAAGAGTCCATGCCCTCCTCCTCACGTTTTGGCCTGCGCAGCCGGATGAGGATCCCGATGAGGACAGCAAACAGTATGGAGATGAGCAAAACAATAATCCAGAGCTTTGGCGCACCGCTTCCACCATCACCTGCTCCTGCGTCACAGGCAAGCGCGCTGAAGGAGACAATCTTCTCAAGAGAGCTCTCCCCACGACGAGGCGTGGTCAGGATACGCAAGTCGTTTTCGCCTGCAGGCATCGCGTCAAGGTCAACGCCAAGCGTGATGACCTGCTGTTCGCCGCCGCGCAGCGTTACCGGGTCATACGTTGTTGTCGTGCCCCTGATCCTTGTCTTGATGTCATATGAATTCCTGACGGGTGCGGTGTTCTGGATAGTCAACGGGATGTGGATTGTTTTTCCCGGCGCTTTGCACATGCTGATGCCGGGTGCGACAAGCACGTTGTAATCATAGCAGGCATCCACGGTCAGGAGGAGGGGGATCGTGCTTTCCCATCCTGCGCGCTCGCTGACGACGCGAAGCGTATGCTCAAATTCGCCAGAGATACTGCATGGCTTGTTGATGAAGACGACAATCGGTGCTTCTTGTCCAGCAGCAAGAGTGAGACGGGGCGAGCCGATGCTCACATAGTCCGCCGGTTCGACGCTGACGGTGTATACTTCGGCATGGTCACCGCCATTCTCGAGCATGAATAAGTATTTGACGGGTGTGCACGGGCATGCCTTCTGGGAGGTTGGCGTCTTTGGGACAATATGGAGGTTGCTGCAGGAATTGACCTCGACTTGCTGCACAAGCGTCGCCTCCTTGTCAAACAATGTCTTGACCGTTGTGCGAAGATCAAAGCTTCCTTGCACGTCGCAGGGCACGCGAACGAACATCGTTGCCTCTGTGGCATCGCCCGGCTCGAGCGTCATGCGCTGCGTTGTGAGCACTGCCCAGGGCGCGGCATCGCCCGATTGGGAGACTTGATAGACGCTATCCACCTCGCCTGTATTCGCAAGGCGCAGGGGTACTTTTGCATAGGAGCATGCGCAAACATTGATCGTGGATGTCTCGCTTGAGATGATGAAGTCTTCGCGCAATGCCGTGGCAGGGGCTAGGGATAAAAAAAGGACAAGCAGGATTGTCAGTAATCGTCTCATTACCAATACCCCATACCACACCCGGTTTATTATGGGCGAACACGTATTCTTTATATTTTTTCTGGGCAGACAGAAGAAACAGTTTAAAGGAGTAATCTTGGGTATTCACAAAATGCCTCCGGGAAGCCGTCAGAGACATCGACGATGTGGAGCCGATAGGGATGCTCCAGGGAAAGAAGGAAGACTAAGACAGTTAAGAATCGGATTCAGATCCCAAATATCTTCTTCGCATTCTCGTAGAACACGAGCTTGTGGTGCTCCCGGGGGACGGCGTGCTTTACAATCCGGATATAACCTGCCATGTCGATGAGCGGCCAGTCGCTTCCGTACATGAACTTATCCGGCCGTCCGGTGTAGTCGAGCGCATAGCGGATGTCATCCACAACATAGCGCGGCGATTTCTTGATGCAGCCGATGCAGAACGCCGAGAGGTCCGCGTATACATTCTCGTTCTTATAGACGACCTCGGATGCGTCGCGCACCCATGGGTTGCCAAGGTGCGCGATGACAAAGCGCGTGTCCGGGAATGCGATAGCAATTTCATCGATCGCGAGGGGGTGTGCGTACTTGACGCCATAGTGGCTGCCGAACGTGTCTCCGGTGTGGATGATGACGGGCACACCGTGCCCTGCGGCAAGACGGTAGAACGGGAAGTACCTCCTGTCGCTTGGATAGACGGGGTGGTAGCCAGGAAAGATCTTAATGCCGGCAATCTTCTTTTCCCCCATCAGCCTGTCGACTGCCTGGCGATCCTTCTGTCCGACGTGGTCAGGATGCACGGTGCAGACTGGCCGAAGGCGACTGTCCTTTCGCGCCTGTTCGATGAGCGAGTCGGCGTCGCCGGGGGTTGGCGCTTGAGGGTCTGTCGTGATTGCAAGCGCGGTCTCGATGCCGTTCTTGTCCAGCTCGCGCTGCAGACCTTTCCAGGAAAAGTCGATTCCGTGTGCTGCCGCGAACGCCTGCGCCGGGGGATACGAGAATCCCGTGTGAATATGCGCGTCGATAATCTTCATACAGGAACCTGGTGCCCGTTTCTTCTTAAACTTTTCGAGAGGCTGGCTCTGTCTGAATCCTGGAGGCGGGGCTAAGAACCCGGCGGGCGTATCGAGCATTTGTTCCGAAAACAAGAGAGCGACCGACGGCTCTGTCCTAAAAGTGGAGAATAGGGGCACTGCTGCGCACGCCGCGTGGCGGCAGTGCCCCAAGATTCAGGACAGAGCCGCGACCGACGAAACGCTTAAAAGAAGGCCCTCTTTCCAAGCACACATGGGACTCTCTTGCATACCATCCTACCACGACTACCAGAAGGCTGTGCCAGGAGACTTCGACGCAGCTGAAGTCGAGCGAGCGGTAGCGGGCACGATCAGCGCGTATGGGCTGTTCTGCAAGGATGACCGCGTGCTCGTCGCGGCAAGCGGCGGGAAAGACTCTACAGTGTTACTTGCCATCCTTGTCAAGCTTGGCTACCATGTCGAGGCGCTCACAATCGATGCGCACATCGGCTGTTATACGGAAGAGAATCTCAAGAACCTGCGCGCTGTCTGCGCGTCGCTTGGCGTGAAGCTGCACGAAGTAGAGTTCCGCAAGGAATTCGGCTCGAGCCTGTGCCACATTCAGGCGATCCTCAAACAAAAAGGATATGACTATAAGAGCTGCCATACCTGCGGGGTCCTGCGACGGTATCTTCTCAACAAGCATGCCAAGGCAATTCGGCCGTCCGTCCTCGCGACCGGGCACAACCTTGACGACGAGGCGCAGGCGGTCATGATGAACGTGCTTCGCGGCAGCATGGCGCTCGCTGCGCGCATGGGACCAAAGACGGGCATGGCCGACGATGACAAGTTCATCCCACGCGTCAAGCCTCTCTATTTTGTGAGCGAGGAGGATATCATCAATTACGCAAAGCACCATGCCTTTCCGGTGCATTTTGGCGAGTGCCCGTGCAGTTCGGACACGTACCGGCGCGAGATGAAGAACCTTTTCCTCGCGATGCCGGACAGGGAGAGGGTGAAGCAAAACATAGTCACGAGCTTCATGCGGATGAAGCCAAAGCTCATGGAGTGCTATGCACCAGAATCGTCAGTTTGCGCGTGCGAGATCTGCGGCGAGCCGACATCAAACGACATCTGCAATGTCTGCTCGCTTCGGGCAAAGCTCACGGTGGAAGCATGATGGACATCATCGACCCGAAAGAGGATGCAGCAGCGTTTGCCAAGATGGCAACGGTGCTTCGTGTCGACGTGTTCAAGCTTGGCGACAAAGGCCTTGCGCTTGGCAAGGGAAAGGATAGGGCACGGCTTTATCTGGAAAACCGCCAGTACGATGGCGTGTACGACCTTGAAGTGCACTCGGAGCGGGAGTTCATGCACCATCGCAATTCGGGCCTGAACCAGGTATTGTGCAAGATCGCGCACGACAAGGACAAGGTCGTCGTGTTCGATGTCGGCGCGATTCTTGGCGCGGCTGGCCGGCAGCGTGCGCTCCTTCTTGGCCGCATGCAGCAGAACGTCCGCCTCTGCCGGAAATATAAAGTCACGATGTCGCTTGCGACGTTCGCGAAGACCCCCTATCAGATGCGGCGCGAAGAAGAGATAATCGTGATTGGACAACTTCTTGGTATGACAGCAGCCGAGGCCAAGCAGGCGACGCAGACAATTGGGAGGCGATTGAAGAGTATAAAACAACAAAGTTTATAAAGAAAACTTCTCTAAAATACTGCATAATAATACTCTGAGCAGCTCTAAAAAAGAGGGTTTTATGGAACGATATGTGGTATTCCGGCTTTCTTTATTGATCGCCGTCCTGTCACTTCTCCTTCCATCGATTGCGGTAGCAGAAGATCATCGGCTTCTCATCGATGATGACTATGGCTTTTTTGATGGAAGTGCCTATTTCAGTGATAACCGCGTGGATTATTGCTCGCAGATCGATACGGTCCCGGAGAGGTACAGCATAGCCGGCGTCTGGATCGAAAAAACGGAAGACATGACCGTCGGGGATGGGGTGCGCTCGGATGTTGTCGTGGTCCGCAGCGGGATGGGCACCTCAGTCGTCTGTGAGCCAACTGTGGGAAACATATTCCATCAGGGCCATTGCTCGTTTGGCATGTCGGGCGCCACGCCTGAAGGAGAATATTCTGAAGAGGTATTCACATTTGATGATGTTTGCCTGACCCAGGACGTCGTGGCGGAGTGCTTCCCCCAATACATTGCACCGACGTATTGGCAATATTATAATGATCGTTGGCGTGATTTTGGTGATTACCGCACAAAGTTTGCCGTGCCACGGTATATGTATGTGCAATGCCCAGGCGGAACCAAGTGCAGAGGGGGAAGATGCATAGACCCAAGCGAGCCGGGCACCGAGCCGAGCGCGTATGAACGCCGACTGCCAATCGGAACATTCTCTCCTCCACGCAACTTCGTTGTCTTTGGGCCGGGAATATCAAGGCCGGAGATGGGATGGCGGGCGGGGTATTCGTATGACAAGGTCGAGTCTTACGGTCCGTCTGCTGCACCAATCAAAGTTGCCATGCTCCGGATATTGTCAAGGGCAGGGCCGTATGGCGGCAGGGATACCGAAGTCAGGGACCACCTTGGGTCGAATAAACTTGCGGCCGGCGTGTGCACGCTCCGCACAAGTGATGGTGAGATTTATTTAAGCCCAAGATACGACCAATGTACGGGTATTTCAAATCCAAATGAGATTCAAGAGTGCTACTTTGACGCAAGCAGCGGATCCATCAACTGGGTACGCGTCGACTGCCCGGCCGGCACGATCTGCCAGGACCACGCTCAAGGTGCGCGGTGCGAGGTCGCGGACCTTGACGCGGATGACGACGGTGATGGATATACCCCGCGTCGGGGAGACTGCCGGCCTGACGATGCAGCAGTCCATCCGGGAGCAGCAGACGACCAGTGCGAGGATGATATCGACAACAACTGTGATGGCATTATCAATGATGCATGCGAGGCAGATGGATATCCAACGACGTGCGAGAGCCGCGGCCTGCAGTATACGGGAACGCCTCCCGACGGCCTCTGCTGCGGGGATGATGATGGCGAGACGTGGAACCTTGGCGAAGGGGCCTGCTATCGCGAGACAGGCATGCAAGTCGATGCCGTTACTAACCTGAATATCCTCAGCGGATGGTCGACTGATATCGAAGAAACCCCAACAATCCGGGATGGTATCGCACCATCACCCGAGGAATTTGTGGAGCCAACGATATTGCGTGCGAGAAGCACGGAATACTATTCCCGCGCGGATTACGCCCAGCATGTTGGCGACCCCATGGTGCTCGAGCTTGAGTACCGAAACGACGTGGGCAGCGGGCTGCAATACACGGTGAATTTCTTCTATCATGACTCAGCAACAGACGCAGAAAGGTATGGCACTCTCGCTTGGTATGTGGCTGACATGGGGCCGACGGAATGGATCCCCCTCGAAGAGAGCGAAGGGTGGACGCGCATCCAGCTCGAGTTTGATTATGACGTCGGCAGCGTCTCACGAGCAGATGTAAGAGGCATTCTTCTCAAGCTCCGACGGCTTGGACGCGCCGACTCGTATGTGCGCAACGCGCGCATTTATCCAAAAGGAGCAGAGCGTGCCGTCTTCATCGAAAACAACGCGTATTTCTGCCGCGCAACACCCGACGCACGCACGACCGCCGCGGTTCCAGGAATCACCTATTCGGAGACGACATCTGCGCATCGCAGCGGAAGCATCATCTTTCCTGCATCAAACGTCCGTGACGCTTGCGGCGTAGTCGAAGGTCCAGAGACGAATGTCTACTGCGATATTGACGGGAAGTGGAAACCGACAAGCTCTGACACGGTCCAGCGTGCAACGGCATGGATCGAAGTCGTGGGAAGACCAGAAATCGTTCTCTGCTACAATGAACGGGGGGAACCTGTCGAATGCCCCCCACGCGTGCCTCCTCCACCACCGCCAGAGCCCCCGCATGAGATTGTCAGCACTATGTATGGGTGTTGTGCGGCCGGCGCGTGCTGGAGCGGATCGTTCTGCGTCGAGAACGGCGGCAGCACATCGAGTAGAAGCGGGACCACGATGTTATGCGTCGCCGGAGAATGGCAGACAGAAATCCTCAAGAAAGACCAGTACGACCACGCCTCAAGGGCATGCGGCGCGAATCAGTGCTTCTGGAACGGAGGGAACCTCGACCTTACTAGTATAGAAGGCGTAGATGAGTGCGTCGACAACGAGGAATTCAAAGAGGATTACCAATGCGTCTTCGGGTCGTGGCGGAGCAGGACGAGCATGGTTGCACAGCAGATGCTGCACATGACCGATCTTGGCGAACGGCCCGATGAGTACACGCTCTTCTGCGATGAGCCCGAGCGTGCTGCGCTGAACCTTGAACATTCCGGGCCGCTTGCCGGCATCGTCCGCAATGCGGTTTATGGCACAGGCGATCCGGCTGACTGCGGGTTTGGAACGGGAAAGCCCTGCGTCAACAATGTCTGCGTGCTCAAGTTCCAGCAGGGCGGCGAGGAGAAAGTCGCGGTGGGGATGAGCCTCAATAAACCAATCGATGCGCAGCATACCGACGAACAGGGCGAGTCAATCCTCCACTTCATTCCCGAGACTGTTGAACACACGACCTATGTCGATGCCGCAGACCATTATACATACTGCGATGGAGCCATAAGCAGGGAGAGTCCCGGCTGGGTCTATTACGGCTGCGACGGTCCGGACAGCGTCATCGAAGGATCACCAACAGAAGTATGGTACAATCCGAAGACAAGGAGCATCATCTACTCCCCGCAGGGAATCACGGTGGGGCGCGAGACAGCAGGTACACGCATCGCGGATGCCTTGCTCAACCCTCTTGACACCCTGTTTGGCGCAATACGAGAATGGCTTGGTTTTGAGGAACGCGAAGGGATCGAGACAGATCGCAGCGAAGTTGCACGACGGCTCAAGTTCGACCGGCTCTACATCCAGCGCGACGACCTGCAGGCGGTCCGTGGGATCCTTCAAAAAGATGACGCCGAGTCGGGCCAAGACCTGATGACCGTCGAATATGAGAATATCCCTGCGGATGTGTGCACAAACATGAATCGCATATGCACGGAAGGAGAAAACTGCAAGTGCGAGCCAACCTATATCCATAAGCGCGCCTGGATCTTCCCCGACTGGTGGAGATTCATGATCAAAATCAAGGGTGCCGTAGGGCCTGAGTTTGCAGACAAATGGGACGACCTGACCGCAAAGACGCGCCTTGACACAAGCGTGCGCCCAAGCGGCCCTGGCCCTGATGCGCCAAGCATCATGCACACCGTCCCGACGACAACGGAAGCTCCGGCAAGATTCATCATCCACGATGTTCCCTATGAAGAGAACATCATCGGATATTACTGGATATTCGAATGGCGCGATGGTGAAGCCATCGGCAAGGGAGCGCGCACGCGCCGAGAGGCTGATGGCGTTTCCCATCTCTTCTCCGAGAACGGCACGTATAACGTGCACCTGAACGTCATCAACAAGAACTTTGTCGTCGGACAGGCACGAACGACGGTGACCGTTCCAACAGGAGAGGCGGAGCTTGAGCCATGGGCGCGAGAGATCCTTGCTGAAGAAGAGGCGCGCCTGTGCCGCGAGCGAGGCATCTGTCCGGAGCGCATGCCCCCGTCTGGTTTTGGAGGTCCGTAGATGACGGGCTTAAAAAAGGCCCAGATGACGACATTCATCATCCTTGGCGTCGTCATCGTCCTCTTCTCGTCGATTGGGTTCTTCCTGTACAAACAGGTCACCATCGCAAGCTTCGAGAAGAAGGTCGACACGGTCGCGGAGCAGATGAAGATTGCTGCGCTTGATGCCTACGTCGAGTCGTGTCTGCGAGGTGCACTTTTGGAGAATCTCGACGCAGCGGGGCTGCGCGGGGGGTTTCTTGGCGATGTCCCTCATCGATTTGAATACCGCGGAACGATGAGTGTCGCGATTCCACCATTTGAGCACTACGGGGAGGAATTTGAAGGTACGGAGTATCTTCCCGTCCCTGATTATCCCAACCGCATCGTTCGCGGTGTGACAGACGAGTTCCACATCCAGCCAATCAGCCCGTATCCTTTTGGTGCAAGGTCGCTTCCAAAGTTATGCCAGACCGGAGGGCCAAACGACGCGCCGCTGCATGAGTTCGCCAGGCCCTGCCCGCGTGGATCGTATGGGAATGAATCAATCCAGCAGGACTTGAATATCCGTGTCGCACAAGGATTAGACGAGTGTGTCGATCCGGAGTACATAAACGAGATCACCGGTTATGGCGTTAAAGTCGGCGCGCCCATCGTGAGCGTTATCTTTGGCGAAGACGATGTGCGTGCTGAAGCAGAATACCCG
>CAZRZZ010000003.1:0-22786 GCA_964604755.1 uncultured Methanosarcinales archaeon
GCGTCGTTTGAATTGCCGACGCTTGTCGCATTGCGGATGCATGCGGGGCTTGCGATACCTGTGCTGCTTCCACTGTTTCCGGAAGCTGCAGTGACCACGATGCCGCGGCCGACAGCCATATCGATGGACGCAGCTGTCGTTGGATATGCCGCCTCGCATTCGCCCGCATCCGTGTACAGGTCAGCGGTTCCAACGCTGAGCGTGATCGCGGTGATGCCATAAGTCGAGGCGTTGGCGATGCACCAGTCGATGCCGGCGATCATATCTGAAAGATAGCCCGTCCGGTTTTCGCTAAATATCTTGACCGAGACGATACTTGCATTCTCCGCAATACCACGAAGCACATTGTTTCCGCCGGCAACGATGCCCGTGACGTGCGTGCCATGGCCGTTCTCATCAGTCGCGTCTCCGAACTGGCTGTTCAGATTGTTTATGCAGCAGCCTGCAGAATCCCCAAAATCCCCTGTTTCACAAAAACACTGTTCCGCGACAACGCGGCCTGAAAGCGCAGGATGCGTGCTGTTCACGCCCGTGTCAATGACACAGATGGTCGTACCGCGGCCATCAACCTGGACGCCTCCTGTCGTAAAATTGCGTGCAGCCGTGCCGTTGATGAGGGGAAAAGAATCCTGCAGCGCAAGATGGATCCTCTGGTTCACCTCGATTCCGACAACATCCGGGTGGTCCCGGAGGGTGCCAAGATCCTCATCCCGGACGGTAATAGTAACAGCATTGGTGACAGCGAAGCGATGGTTGACCGTGTACGAACCCTCAGGAAGGTCGCTATGAAGATCGCCAAGAAAGTCGTCCTGCGCTGCCGCAACTGATGCCTTTCGCGCTAAAATCGGGTCGACTGTGCGTGCCGCCCCAATCATGCCGCGCCTTGTGGGGAGTACTGGCTTTCTGTCCCTAAGCCTGACGATCACGGTCTCATAGTCTTCGCCATCCCCCACCCCTTCGATAAAATCGACTGCTGGTTCGCTTTGTCCTTCTTCGTGCTCGAAAGAAGAAGGTGGTGTTTCTTCCTGCGCATCAGGAGGGCTGTGCTCTGGTGGGCCTTGGTTGGACGGATCAGATTGGTTAAACACAACCCCGCCGTTTTCAAGCTGTATAGTCACATGAGGGGCAAGAGAGGGCACCGCTGATTCTGGTGAGGGGGCGCCAAGAGCATCCGAAGAATTCTGGATGAGGTCGATGTCGCCGCCATCGGCAGTAATCACGATGGCAAGAACAGCAAATACCATCACAAGAAGAAGACTCTTTGAAAAGCTCACGTCACCACCTCATACACCCCAGGTGCTATAACCGGACTATCCATAACCACCAGACTATCTATATTACACGGTTATTTTGCCATCGAGGGTATAAAAATGTTTGGGTTAAGAAACCCCGTGGAAGACGAGTTACACAAAGACATATTTGAGGAGTGTCGGATCGCGCAAGAGAAGTTTCCTGACAAACCGGTGCGGAAAGTCCATATCACCATATGTTTCGAACGCATCACGGATTCGTGGCCTGCTTATCTGGGTGATAAGCCCCTGGTATCGCCCGTCGTCGAATCGGTTGAGCTTGTTTCGGATGCGCAGATGCAAGCCAAGGCTGTGATGCACGTCTCCAAGGCGGGCATCATAGTCGAACGTGCCATCAAGGATGCAATCGCGGAGCCGCAATGCGGCAAGAAACCCCTTGACGACGCCGCCGCCGGTCGTCGCCTTGACCTGCAGCGCGGCATCACCATTGAGAAAGACCCGTCCCTGCTGTAGGGGGATCTTCTTATAGATTGGGATGAGCCCCCCCTGGTT
Source organism: uncultured Methanosarcinales archaeon (assembly GCA_964604755.1). Taxonomy (GTDB): domain Archaea; phylum Nanobdellota; class Nanobdellia; order Woesearchaeales; family UBA12501; genus CAZRZZ01. Next base: position 1,803 of record CAZRZZ010000003.1, read on the forward strand.
TCCTTGAAGCGTGTGGCCTTCGAAATGATCGGCAAGGAATCGCTTGAAGTAGGGCTGGGGATTCGTCATCGAGGCAAGGCCGACTTTGGCACGCTTCTCATCCATCGGCACAACCCACGCAAAAAAATCCTCATGGTACTTGGAATCGAAATAGAGCTCGACCATGTCCTCTTCCCAAGAGGGATTTGGTACCTTCAAGAAGGTCTGCGTGGCGAGCCAGAATTGCCGGTCTCCCCAAAGGCCGCTATTTTTCGCGACCATGCTGCGCGGGCCGTCCGCACCGACGATAGCATCGGCAGCCACGGATTCTTCCCTGCTCCCTCCTTCCCCCCTGGTGATGCGCATCTTGAGTTGATAGCGGCCATCGGGCAGTTCTTCGTGGGAGAGGTATTTGTGGTTCGTTAGAATCTGCGATCCCGCATCCATCGCCATCCCTGCGATGTGCTCGTCAAACTTGATGCGGTCGGTCACATATGCGACCGTGCGCTTTGTGCGCAGATAGAACTCTTGCGTGCCGCAGCGAAGCTTGCAGCCCTTGACCCTTCCTAAGATGACATTTTCAGGAAGATCGACAAACCGCTCCATGTTCGTCGAGAAAAGACCGGTGCATTGCTCCGGCACACCGACGCGTGCATTATCCTCATAGATGACGTTCTGCACCCCAGCCTTGCTTAGAAGATGACCAACATATGATCCGCATGGCCCTGCGCCGACGATTGCAACGGTAAAGTCGCTAGAGACGGCCTTATCCCCCATGCAGAAGACGCATGGACGGGATTATATAAAGATTATGAGAAAGATCATGAAAAAGAAGAATCAAGTGTTTCCCTTCCAAAAAAAGAAGAGGTAAAAAAATGCCTAAAAAGGCAAAAAAAAATTAGTAATAGGTCTGACCGGCGAGCTCTTCATCGCCATCGTCGTCGCCCTTCTTTGCCTTCGAGAAGGCAACGATCAGGCCCAAGACGATGAGCACGATGATGAGCACGATAAGACCAACCTCAAGGCCCTTCTTGACGCCATCCCAATCGCCGCCCTGTGGAGCAACGACGTTGGCCGTCAACGGAACCTGTTGAAGCGTCTCCGCGCCGTTCTTGATGTCCACGCTAAACGAGTGGGCGCCGGTCGTGGCGTCCTCATTCGCGCTGACATACACGTAGACCGTCTTTGTCTCGCCCGGCTTGAGCATCACAAGGGAGCTTGGGGAAACCTCCACTGTCGCGAAGGAATCCGCACCGGACGTGCCAAGCGTGTACGTCTTTGCCTCGCTGCCCTCGTTGGAGAGGGTCACGGGATAGATCGCACCGCCAGCGCCAGCAACGACATCCTGGGTCTCAAGACCGACGCTCACGACGGTCCTGCCAGGTCTCGCTGGTTCATCCGCAGGCTCATCCGCAGGCTCAGGAGCGCCGACGACTTCGATCTGGTAGACGGCGGACTCTGTTGCAAAGCCCTCGTCATACTCGACATCGACGAGCACGTCATACACACCGCTGGCCGCGTCGGCCGGGATGCGCAGGTAGAGCTCCTCTGTCGAAACCTCATCGTCTGCATCCATCTCATCGACGTAGTCCGTAGCGGACACGCCAAGAGCCGGGAGACTGACTGTCACGCGGACGCCATCTTCACTTCCCTCGCCGAGGTTCTCAAGGCGCACGACGCTCAGAAGAGCGCGGCCGGCCTCGACACGGGCGTTCGGGCTGAAGTAGACATCATCGATCATGACAAAGTGGCGCTGTGCATCGACGCGCAGGTTGTAGTTGTACACCTTCGCGGCTCCGTCGCGGTCAGCGACGATGACGCGCAGCTTATAGCTACCTTCGTCCGCAATCTCCGGAAGGCGGAGCGTCAGATCGACTGTCTGGCGGTCGCCTGCCTGCATGTCGAAGTTGTCGGAGACCTCAAGCACATCATAGTGCTCATCGCCGAAAACGCGTGCAAGCACGCTGACATCTTCCACATCTGCCGTGGCCTCGAGCTTCACGCGCACGTCAAGCTCGTCGCCGCGGTCGAAGACCTCGCGGACCGTTCGGTCATTCGTAACTTCATCGCCGTTGATCTTGATATAGACAACATCAAGCGGCAGAACAGATCCTGTATTTTGCAGGTCTGGTTCGTCACCAGCGCCCTCTGGGACGTCAACGCGGGGACCCTCGGTCTCGACAGCGGAAACGCTGGAGAGGAGAAGGACCGCGAGCATCGCAAAGACGCTGATCGTCTTCATCCATTGTTTAGACATTTTTTTACCTCCTAAGCCGGCGCGTGAACGCCGGCGCTAGTGTAACTCTTGTAACTCTTGGCGAGTAACCACAACCCCTATATAAAGCTTCCTACATCTTTAGCATTTAGGAGTAGTGACTTCTCTCGACGGTATTTGACTATCTTTACTGCCCGCCTTTATAAATAAAGACGGATAACATGAAAACAAAAAAATGATGGTTTATCTGATGACGACCTGGCGCACGCGCACGCGGTGCACATCATCGTTTGAGGCGACAATGCGCACATCATAGGTGCCAGGCAAGGCATCGGCTGGTACGTCGAGAACGATGCGGCGCAAGACCGTATCACCATCGTCCAGGTCGAACGGGCCGATCACGCGGCGCACGGCAAGATCCGGAATCACAACGGACAAGTGGAGACCCTCAAGGTCGGTACCTATCGTATTTTCAAGCGTCACGAGCGCCACAAGCTGATCCCCGGCAAGGGCATGCTCATCGCCGTCTCCAAAGAGCACGATGTGCTTAAGCATAAGGCCGCGCGCCTCGATGGCGTCCACGTCCGCCGTTTCGGCGGGGGACTCGCACGCGTCACCTATACCATCGCCATCGCTGTCTTCCTGGACGGGATTGGGTGTGGTTGGACAGTTGTCGCTGACATCAAAGACGCCGTCGCCATCGATATCGGATGGCGGCGTGGGGGAAGCCGGCGGCATAGGCGGCGTTACCGGTGGTGTCGGAGCAGGCAGGTCCACGATGAACTTCTGCGGGCCATCTGAGCCGACATTGTGCTCTGCATCATAGCAGATCACATCGTACACGTGGATGCCCTCGGACACTCCATGCAGCTCAAATGAGCCGTGCGTGAAGCGGTTGAGGATGAATCCCCGACCGTCGACGGGCACAATGGTATACGCGACGGTATCATATCCCCCGCTCGTGTCGCTATGCAGCTTGCAGACAAGGTCGCCCGCGACATCGTCGCGAACCTTGAACTTGATTACGACATCATCCATATCAAACATCATCTCCTCCGGTGTCGTGATCACAACCTCCGGGGGCGTGGTATCCTCTTCTGATGCAGGGCAGCCGCCTGGCGCAAGGCATAGATCAGCCGGTGGGAGTGATGGGATTATTGGGCAAAGGAGCGGGTTGAGATCGCAGATGCTCCAGCATCCGATCCCAAACGGCTCAAAGTCACATCGGTCAATCGGGAGTGACACGCTAGGCGGTATGGGGTGCCGCATCGTGAATGCGCGTCGTCCCGTCGTTGCCGTGTTCCCGTCACCGTCTGTGCACGAAACACTCCATTCGTACGTGCCGTCCGCAAGGCCCGCGCGTCCGGCGCTTGCCGTGGACCAGGAAAGCGGACCTACGGCAACATCTTGCGTGAGGAACGGACCGAATGCTCCTTCCATATCTGAATTGATTGTGCAACTCACATCACCGACTTTGTTGTCCTTCACGCGGAATTCGAATTCGACGACACCAAGGTCACTAGTAAGGACAGCGTCATCAGCAGGCACGAGAAGTTCGACCTGTGGGGGCTCCGTGTCTTCTGGAATGACCGGAGTGATTCCTGGAAGGACAGGATCAGGCACGTCAAACGAGGGGTCACACAGGCGCGGGTAGAGGACACACGCACCTAGTGGAAGCTCAGGTATTGGCATCTCCGGCTCTTCCGGCTCAAAAAAGGGGATGGGTACACCAAGCCATGGCACAAGCCAGAGCCGATCGTCAGTTGCGTCGCAGGCATCGCCGATGCCATCGCTGTCGATGTCTTCCTGCCCAGGATTTCGGCGGTCAGGACAGTTATCCATAACGTTGGGAATGCTATCCCCATCACGGTCCGGCAAGGGCACGCCAAAGGCAGCCACCGGCGCGATGAGCGTGAGCAGCATCAGCACACATGCGATGATATATTTTGCATTCATTGTTTTACCTCAGTAGGATTATCTATTTTCGCTTTGATCTTCATCGCGCCCGCCTGTTCGAAAACCGGTGTGCAGATACACCTGGTAGTCCATCGAGTCGCGGCTAAAGCCGTTGCCTTCGGTATGTCGGTACTCGATGGATCCTGCTGGTCCGATGACAAAGTCGCCGAACTGGACGAGGATCCCTGCCTCCGCACCGGCACGCGTTCTAAGCTGTCCATCGCGGAAATCCACGGCGCCATTTGCCTGAAGATAGGGAAGGAAATAATATCCTGCCTGGAATGACGTGAGGAGCCGGCCGACAAAAAATCCGCTTCCCTGCGTTTCGTCGCTGTCGGTTCGATGCTCCAGCGCAGGGCCGAGGCCAAGGAAGGCCTCGACCGTGGCAGCATCGCCGCGATACGCGAGCATCACACCTGGTGCAAGTGCACCATGGATTGCGGTGATGTTCTGGTCGCGGACCTCTTCGCCTGCGATCTGATAGACAATGTCATGAAGGTCCCGGACATCAAAGGCGATCTCGGCTCCAAGCCCGAGGCGAAGGTCATCGCTGACCCTCCAGGGGGTGTACACAAGATTTGCGTGGCTTACGACATCAAGTCCGCTTGCCTCGCCATGGAAAGGGGTGTCGTGCGCAACGCCGTCGATTGTCGCAGACCCCGCATATACTCCGCCTGCCAAGGCAAAGGTAACATTATTTCCATTGAAATGGATGCGGACGCTGCCGCCACTTCCATCGGCACGGTAAGAATAGGTTCCACCTGCATTTGTTTCGTCAAGCACGATCCACTGGTGCGCGAATCCGCCGACAGCAAGGGTGTCATCGCCGCTAGGCTGCTCATGATTGGATTCAAATTCGGCGATGCGCTGTCCTAGAGCATCAAGGCGTTCAAGGACGCGCTGATCGTGATCACGAAGCTCGTCTCGGATGAGGCCCTGCCCGCGCTCGAGGCGCAGGAGTGTGTCGAGCACCTCGTCGATGCAGCTTGCCGGTGCGGGCCTTGATTCTGGCTCTTGCACGACGGGGACCTCCCGCTCGACGATTTGGATAACTTCCCTGACTGGATTTCGGGGAACAAGGTATTCCTGCATAAGACAGACCGGCAATGGACCGTTTGTCCAATACGAGTGCCGGCCACGGGAGAAGATTCTGCCGCGCAAAATCGCGTCTCGCCGGTCATCATCCTGGGGAAGGGTCCGCGCGTAGCGTCGCGCGGCCTCGCGAAGTGGGATGAGGCGTTCACGAGCCACTTGGATGCCCATGAGCTCTCCATCCTGCCATGTCAACTCCCAGTCGCTTGGCTGGGTGAGTTGAGCGCCGCCAGCGTACATGGTATTCCATACGCGTGTATGGAGATTTCGGACAGCATCCTGGATCTGCACATCCACCTCCGGATTGCCAGTGAGGTGCCCGACTGTCGTGAACTCTTTGTAGAGATTGATGAACGTGCTGTTGCTCTCAAAAGGTGAGGATTCACGGCCCCGGAACGTCTCCGTCCCGCCGCTCTGGTTTCCGCGCTGCATCAGACAGATCTGGTCGTTTTGGATGTCGCTGACCTGGAAGAGTCCTGAATAATTTGGGTTTCCGACAGCGCCGGGAACGATCGTCCCTGTTTGTTCGTTGGAAAGAAGTGTCTGGAGGGACTCGCGCAGGCGCCGTGCACGGATGGCAACCTCATGGGGGTCATCGCTATTCTCACCGTCCTGTGTTGCCTGCGTCGTCTGCGCTGTTTGGGGTCTTGCGCGTTCTTGCGCAGCAGACGGTGCCGGGTCAAGGAGTTGGACAAGTCCGGCAAGGCCAAGACCAAAAAGCATATTGAGTGTCCTTTTTGTCATCGTTTCTGAAACCTCTCCTACCAAATCGATAAAGTTACCCCACGAAAGTAATAACACATATTTAAGTCTTTTTATTTTTGTTATCAGTAAGTGATAACTTATATCTGGTCGCCTATCTTTATAGAGCATATTATTGTACCATTAAAGAAAATCCGGGATGGTCTGCTAAATGCCGAGCACGCAACTATTGCGCGAAAACATTTATAAGCCCCGATGTTTCCGCCGATATTTAGGTGGGAGGGGACATGGAACCGGAACAAAAAGAAGGCCTGAAAGAAACAGATAATGATGATCTGGCAATCGACTTTGGAAAGCTCTTTTTGCGCATCAAAAAAGCGCTCAAGACCGACCACGAGCAACAAAAATCCGGCGAACCGCAGGAAAGGGTTCACGCCATGCCTATCAGTACTCCCTCCCCAGTGCCCCACTCAAAAGATGATGATTTCTCCATCGATGTAAAGGGTGCGTTGGAGTGGGCCAGGAAGAATCGCCTTGTTTTTCTCCTGCTCATCCCGATGTTCTTGAGCCTGTGGATTACCCTTAGCCCGATAGATCTTCCTATCTCGGACCAGTGGGCAGCAAATTCGGTGCAAAGTGCGTACCGCCAGCAGATTGCCGCACAGATCAACCAGCAATACCCGAACCTTCCGCCGGAGAACCGCAACACGCTGATAGACCGGCAGATGGAGCAGATCCTCAAGGAACAAAAAGCGACGTACGATGCACAGGTTGAGCAGGTGAGCCAGCAGTTCAAAGCGCACTGGCAGGACGAGAACGGCTACATTTACATGCCAGACATCGACACGTACTTCTACTTGCGCTATGCGCGCAACATCGTCGAGAAAGGCATGTATGGCGACGAGCGACGCGACGGTGAAGAATGGGATGACCATATGCTTGCCCCGCTTGGACATCAACCACGAAAAAGCCTCCACCCCTACGTGATGGCTTACCTTTACAAGATCATGCATCCATTCAATTCAAAGATCACGATCATGCAGGCGGCTGGATACTACCCCATCGTGTTCCTGCTTATGGCGCTTGTCGCCGCATTCTTCATCGGCTATCGCCTTGCCGGCGAGGTCGGCGGACTCGTCTCCGCGATGATTCTGCTCATCAATCCGACCGTGCTGAGCAAGACCATCTTTGGGCACTCGGACACGGACGCGTATCAGATATTTTTTCCGCTTGCGATCATCTGGGCATTCATCGAAGCGTACCGCGCCGACGACATCAAAAAGAAGGTTGGCCTTTCAGCGCTGACCGGACTTCTCATGGGGATCTACAGCTTCGCGTGGGAAGGCTGGTGGTATCTTTTTGACTTCCTTGGCGCCGCGATTGCCATCACGCTTGCGATTATCATCGGCATCGACCTTGCCAGGAAGCGTCACAAGGATATCTTCAAGAACCTCTACGTGCGCAATATTGGGCTTGTCGCGATCGTGGGCCTTGCCGTGTCAGGCCTGATTGTGTCGGGCGTGCACTCTCCTACAGGGTTTGTGACAGCCCCGCTCAACCCGATATCATTCACCACGATCCAGTCCGCGATCCTTGGAGATATCTGGCCCAATGTTTATACGACGGTCGCCGAGCTTAATATAGCAAATAGGGACCAGGTCATCGGTTCGATTGGTGGAAAAGCGCTCCTCCTGTTCTCGTTTCTTGGCATGATCATGCTCGCCCTCAAGAAAGAGGAAGGCAGGGACCACCGGCACTACCTGCTCTACGTCGTCCTGCTGCTCATCTGGTATGGCGGAGTCTTCTACGCCTCGCAGAAAGGTGTCCGGTTCATCCTTCTCATCATCCCGCCGTTCGCGATCGCGTTTGGCGTCAGCGCAGGGCTTCTGTGGCAGGGGCTCCGTGACGCGCTGCACAAGCATTTGCATGTTTCCAAGAAGATAGCGCTTGCGCTGCTGATCCTCGTGCTCGTCGTCTTCTTCTGGCAAAAGGTCCAGGTCGCCCGGGCGATTGCATCAAGCGATGTGCCGATGGTCAACGATGCGTGGGTCACCGCGATGGAGAACATCAAGAAAGACTCGGAGCCGGACGCGATCATCAACTCGTGGTGGGACTTTGGCCACCACTTCAAGTATCTTGCCGACCGGCCCGTCACGTTTGACGGCGCAAGCCAGAACCGCCCGCAGGCGCACTGGATAGGCCACGTGCTTCTCACCGATGACGAAGAGGAAGCCGTCGGCATCCTTCGCATGCTCGACTGCGGAGGAAACGAGGCGCCGGATCTGCTTGCAGATCATCTTCAAGACACGAAACGTGCTGTTGAAATTATCTATAAGATTATCCGTGTCGATCGTGAAGACGCAAAAGCGATCCTTGACGAAGAAGGCATTGATACAAGCATCCACGAGACTATCCTCGGGAAGACGCACTGCGATCCGCCGGACAACTATTTCATCGCAAGCGAGGACATGATCGGCAAAGCCGGCGTGTGGTCCCACTTTGGGGGATGGGACTTCGAAAAGGCGTATATCTGGATGCAGCTGCGCAGTAAGCCGGAGAACGAGGCTGTCCAGGAGATGATGGATCGCTTTGGATACAGCAAAGAAAAGGCAGAGAGCACATATGCCGAGGTTCAGACGCTTCCAAACGAACAAGCGGGAAACTCCTGGATCAGCCCGTGGCCAAACTACCTTTCGATAGGGGGATCGTGCCGCGTGGATGAGAACGAAGCCGTTATCAAGTGCACAAACAACGTGCAGGGGCGTATCATTGAGTTTGTCGTTGATCCAAAGACGATGAATGTGACGATCGCAAACTCCATTGAGAAACTGCATCCAAAGCGCTTCGTGTTCAGCAATGCAAGCGGATTCCAGGTCAAAGAATTCGATGAGAACACGTTTGGCTACTCGTTTGGCCTCATCAACAGGGACGGGAATTTCGAGAGCATGGTCATGAGCAACGAGCTTGCGCCAAGCATGTTCACCCGCATGTTCTTCTATGGGGGTGTCGGCCTTCGCTACTTCGACTCGTTTGATTATCAACGATCAGTGTCAGGCCTTCGCATTTACACATACAAGGTTGATTGGGACGGCACGGATTCGATTCCCCCCGTGATGGATTTGCCGCTACAGGAGCAAGACGATGGTGATAGCGAAAAGGATGGTGTGGTCGATGCCACGGAGAAATGACCATGCAGACCGTGCTTGTCACTGGAGGGGCTGGATTCATCGGAAGCCATGTCTGCGAACGCCTGATCTCATCGGGTAAAAGTGTCGTCTGCCTTGATAACCTCAATGACTATTACGACCCTGCCATAAAGGAGCGGAATATCGCAGGCCTAAAAAATAACCCCTGTTTCACGTTCGTCAAAAAAGACATCACGAGCGCAAGTGACATAAGGGACGTCTTCGAAAAACACCAAATCGACGCGATCATCCACCTTGCTGCGCGCGCCGGCGTCCGCCCGTCGCTTTGCGACCCTCTTCTCTATGCCCGGGTAAACATTTTAGGTACAATCAACCTTCTTGAAGAGGCAAAACACCATGGCATCAAGAAGATTGTCGCTGCATCATCCTCGAGCGTTTATGGAACGAATACAAAGATCCCGTTCTCCGAAGATGACCGGGTAGATGTACAGGTGAGCCCGTACGCCGCGTCCAAGAAAGCGATGGAGATATACTGCCGCATGTATCACGAGCTCTACGGGATACCGATTGCGTGCCTTCGCTTCTTCACTGTCTATGGCCCACGGGGAAGGCAGGACATGGCGACATACACGTTCATGAAGACAATCGAGGTGGGCGAGCCGATTTATCGCTTTGGCAATGGGATGACAAAGCGGGATTACACGTTTGTCGACGATATCGTCGATGGGATCATCTCTGCGCTCCATGCTGATATTAAGTTTGAAATCATCAATCTTGGCAACAACGCTCCGGTGATGCTCAAGGACTTCATCGCGACTGTTGAAACCGCGCTTGGCAAGAAGGCAAGCATCATCGAGAGGCCTGAGCAGCAGGGGGATGTGCCGGTGACATACGCAGATCTGACCAAGGCAAAACGATTGCTTGGGTACGAGCCAAAGACAAGCCTTGCTGAGGGCATGCAAAAGACCGTCGGATGGTACCGGAGGAAGCGGCAATGACGGTGGGAAAGAAAGAAAAAATGGAGATGGTCTCGGTCGTCATCCCCGCCTATAACGAAGAGCGCAATATTCATCCGCTTTATGACGGCCTCATTGCCACTCTTTCGCGCCTTCCCCATGATTTTGAGATCATCATCATCGACGATGGATCGACTGATGCAACATTCCACCAGATAAAGGAGATCCATGAAAAAGACGCACACCTCCGTGCGATACGGTTCCGCCGCAATTTTGGCCAGACTGCTGCGCTCGACGCCGGATTCAAGGCAGCCAGAGGTGACATCATTATCGCCATGGACGCGGACCTCCAAAATGACCCGCGGGACATCCCGCGCCTTCTTGAGAAACTTAACCAGGGCTATGATGTCGTGAGCGGCTGGAGATATCGCCGAAGCGACCCGCTTGGCAAAAAAATCGCCTCGAAGCTCGCCAATGCGCTTCGAAAATCGCTCACCGGCGAGCGCATCCATGATTCGGGATGCTCTCTCAAGGCTTACCGTAAGGAATGTTTCGAAAACATGAACCTGTATGGAGAGATGCACCGGTTCATCCCCGCGCTTCTCCTGTGGAGGGGGTTTCACATCGGAGAGATCAAGGTATATCATCATCCGCGGCGTTTTGGCAGGACAAAGTATGGGCTTTCACGGTTGATGAGAGGGTTTTTTGATCTGCTCATCGTGAAGTTCTGGATGCAGTACAGCGCAAGGCCGATCCATCTGTTTGGAGGGATCGGCGTCTTGAGCTTCGCATTTGGCGTCTTCTGCGGCATCTTATCGATTTATCTAAAGATATTCCAGGGCCAGGATCTCTCCGAGACATTTCTTCCTGTGGTCGCGGTGCTAAGCATTATTCTTGGTGTGCAGTTCTTCATCTCCGGCATCCTTGCTGATATCGCGATTAAGAGCTACTTCAAAGACGCGCCGGCATATGTCATCAGGGAGAAGCTCTAAACAAACGGGAGGAAACCAGAGACCATGAAGAGGCTCCGGCTTTTGCTACTCAACTACGAATACCCGCCCCTTGGTGGAGGGGGGAGCAATGCGACAAAATACCTGCTCAAGGAGTTCGCAAAGCGCGATGATATCCATGTCGATGCCGTGACGAGTTCGGCGACCGGATCGTTCGAGCAGGTGCGCATCGGCGAGCACGTCGTGATCCACAAGCTTCCGATCAGGAAAGAGAGGATTCATTACTGGACGCAAAAGGAAGTCCTTGAATATTCAATCAAGTGCAAGTCTTATATGAGGAAACTGCTGAAGGAAAATTCGTATGATGCCTGCCATGCGTTTTTTGGAATCCCTTGCGGGGCTATCGCGATGTTGTCTAGAAAAAAAATCCCCTACATCGTTTCCTTGCGTGGTTCCGATGTTCCCGGGTTCAACAAGCGCTTCTCTGTCATGTACATCGTGCTCAAGCCGCTCATCAGACTGGTGTGGAGGAAGGCCAGCGCGGTTGTTGCGAACAGCAAGGACCTTGCAGATCTTGCGCACCGCACGGATTCGCAAACGTCCATAGGGATCATCGCTAACGGCGTCGATATCCACGAATTCTCCCCGAAGGGACGGCAGCATGCTGACCGCATCCGTATCCTGTGCGTGTCGCGCTTAATCGAGAGAAAAGGCGTCCGATACCTCATCGATGCCGCAAAGCTGCTCAAGGACAAGGGTATTACTTTCCATCTCACGCTCGCAGGGAAGGGCGACCAGGAAGAGGAACTTCGCGAATACGCAAAGCATCTTGGACTTGATGATGATATCGCGTTTCTTGGCTTTGTGGAACACGATGATCTTGCCGATCTCTACAAAAAGCATGATGTCTTCATCCTCCCGTCGCTCAACGAAGGTATGTCAAACGCCCTCCTGGAAGCTATGGCAAGCGGGCTTGCGATCATCACGACGGATACGGGCGGGATCCGTGAGATCATCGAAGAGGACAGCGATGTCTTCTTTGTTCCGATGCATGATGCCGGCGCAATCGCGGCATCAGTCCATCACTTGGCCGATTGGGATCTCCTTTCATGCATGCAGGCCGCATCCCGGCGCATCGCGGAGAAGATGAGCTGGAAGGATGTCGCTGACGCGTACATGGATACCTATATCCGCGTCATCCGGGGTGATAGGTGATGTGCGGCATCTGCGGATTCACCTGGAACGATCAAAATCTTCTCTTGCGCATGACGGACAGGCTGCAGCATCGTGGTCCGGACAGTTCAGGAAAGTTCGAGGATGAGGGCATCAGCCTTGGTCACCGCCGTCTTGCGATCATCGATCTTTCTGAGAAGGGCCATCAACCCATGTCGAATAAGGATGGCACCGTGTGGGTCACGTTCAACGGGGAGATCTACAACTTCAGGCGTCTTCGCGCGCATCTTGAGCAGAAAGGGTATCGCTTCGAAAGCGACAGCGACACGGAAGTCATCGTCCATGCGTATGAAGAGTTTGGCGATGCGTGCGTCAATCGCCTTGATGGCCAATTCGCATTTGCGATCTGGGATTCACAAAAAAAGCGCCTGTTCTGCGCACGAGACCGCCTTGGCATAAGGCCATTCTATTATGCCATTGTCGACGGGAGGATGATATTCGCATCCGAGATCAAGGCCATCCTTGAGCATGAATATTTCTCTGACCCCCGTGTCGACCATATCGCGCTTGACCGCTATTTCACGTATCGCTACACGCCAGGGGAAGACACGGTCTTTTTTGGCATCAGGAAATTGCGGCCTGCAAACACGCTTATTTATAGGGATGGAAAAATAGTGGTACGCCCCTATTGGACGTTCAGCTACGCGCCGAATAAAAACAGCACCGGGGAGAATGCACGGACGCTCCTTGAGCATCTGGAACAAAGCGTCAGGGACCGCATGGTCAGCGACGTCCCCCTTGGTGCTTATCTTTCCGGCGGGCTTGATTCGAGCGCGATCGTCGCGCTTATGGCAAAAGAGAGTGCGGATCCCATCAAGACATTCTCGGTGAGCTTTCCGTATGAAAGGGAAGATGAGGGACGATACGCACGTCTTGTCGCCGAAGCGTACGGGACTGACCATCACGAGCTTGAAGTCAGAAGAGATGCGTTTGACGTGCTGCCAAATGTCGTGTGGCACCTTGACGAGCCCCTGGCGGATGCAAGCTGCATCCCAACCTACCTGATGAGCGAACTCACGAAAAAACATGTCACGGTCATTCTCTCGGGCGAGGGAAGCGATGAGCTTTTCGCCGGCTATGACAAATACAAGTATGCAAGGATCTTGCTTAAGGTGCGCCATGGGCCGGCTTTTCTCACACAGATTATGCCAGGCAAAAGGTCGATCATGACCGACCGCATCAAATCGATTGTACAGCACGCAGATTCCAACGAGGATGCGTATGAACGCATGGTCGCTGTATTTTCGGAGGACGAGAAAAAAGAAGCGTATACCCCATATCTTCTCGAGAGCATCGGTGATGCAAACCATGCACGGCCATGGAAGAAAGACATCCCCTCTTCGCCCAACCTGCTCAGCATGATGCTCGCAACCGACATGAAAACCTGGCTTCCGGACGACCTTCTGCTCAAAGGAGATAAAATGGTGCTTGCCCATGCCGTCGAGGGGAGAAATCCCTTTCTGGACTATCACCTTGTCGAGTTCGCCGCGACGATCCCCTCATCGCAGAAGCTGCGCTTGTGGACGGACAAATACATCTACCGGAAGGCGATATCACCGATACTTCCGCAAGAGATCGTGAAAAGAAAAAAGCATGGTTTCATGGTGCCAATTGATGCATGGCTGCAAAAGGATCTCAAGGATGCGGCGCAACAGGTGCTCACGACCCCCGAAGTGCTCCATTACCTCAAGCGCCCTGCCGTCGACAAGGCGCTCTCGAATCACACAAAGCATGCATATTATCGGAGACAGCTGTGGACGATGCTCAATTTTGCGCTCTGGCACCGCATCTTCATCGAGCGCACCGATCCAAAGAAGATTTTATGATTGCCCTATAATTCCCGTGGTGTGGAGGAAGTCTTCTTTTTTCCTTCCTTCTCCGCATTGCGGTCTTTTTCCTGCTTTGGCAGGAAGACGATATGGATCATGCCGAGGATGCCAAGCACGACAAGGTAAGTGATATTGAAGATGTGGAAGCCAAACCCCGTTGCCAGCGCGACTTCTTTTGTGGCTCCAAAACTCAGAAAGATGAGCGTCCATGCGCCTTCGAGGGTGCCAAACGATCCAAGGCCATGGATCGGAAGGCTTGAGAAGAGCGTCGAGAAGGTCAAGCCAAGCGTGAGCACCAGGATGGACAGGTCAAATCCAATGCTGCGAACAAGGACAAAGACAGTCATGTAGTTGCAAAGCCAGATAATAATCGAAAAAAGCATGATGCGCCAGAGCGCGTGCGACTGGCGGATAATGGAGAACCCATCAAGGAGGAGCTCAAGCTTCCCAAAGACCCATGCCGTGATCCTGCTGTTCTTGAGACCATCAAAGAGGAGCATGCGGCGTGCAATTGTGAGAGCCCGCTTGCCAAAGACAAGAATGCTAAAGATGGCGGCAAGCCCGACAATGAACGCAAAAGAGACAGCAAGCATCGGCACGTGAAGCCGCGCGTCGAGTCTCGAATAGGTCATCGCGAGCGCGGAAAAGAATATCACAAAGACGGCGACAAGATCAAAGATTCGCACGACAAAGAGAACTGAAATGCTCGAAATAAACGATGATCCGTCGATGCGCTTGAGCAGGACGGGAAAGGTCAGCTCGCCTGACCTTGCAGGAAAGACGTTGGTGAGCAGGGTGTGGATCGATGCGACGGAGAAGAAGGTACGTGTCGGAACATTGGAATGGACGACATGGAAGCGCACAGCACGAAAAAATGTGCTTCCGATATAAAAGACAAAGCCGAGCAAGACTGCCATCATCGAGACTTGGGAGAGGATCGCAACGACTTGTGCAGGATTGATGAACAAAAAGAGCACATAGAACGTGAGCAGTGTCAAGAATGCTGCGCCGGTGACACGAAGCCAGAAGTTTTGGCTCCTGACTTTCGCGAGGATCGAATCGGGCAGCACCATAATGTTCATCGCGCTGCCACCTTTTGATCCCGCTTGCCTGCATATCCTGCGCATGTCTCTCTGATGCGCTCCGTGAACGGTTTTGAGGGAATGATCATGAGCTTCTGAAGGCAGGAGCTATCAAGTGCGCTTCGTGCGAGATCCCCTTGTTTTTGCTCGATATGCGTGATTGGCGAGGTACTCCCACACGCATCCCGAATGACCTTCGCCAGGTGTGCAATCGGGATCTCCTCGCCAGAGCCGACATTATAAGTTCCCTTCATCTGCCGATGCTCAAGTGCAAGGAGGTTCGCGTTCGCAGCATCGGCAACATGGACAAAATCCCGCGTCTGCGTCCCATCGCCGAAAATAACAATCGGTTTGCCGTCGAGCGCGGCGCGGATGAACACGGGCACGACGGCAGTCTCACCCTCCGACGATCCTTGCGCCGCTCCGAAGACATTCGAGTACCGAAGGATGACTGTCCGAAGGCCGTACGTGGCGGCATACTGACGGACAAGGACCTCACAGGATGCCTTGGATGCACCATAGGGGCTTGCCGGCCGGAGAGGAGCATCCTCCCGGATTGGAAGTTCTCCCGTATTCCCATAGACGGCTGCGCTCGAGGAGAAGACGAACACCGCATCGGATAACCGCGCCGCCTCGAGCATGCGCAGCGTCCCAAGCACGTTCGTCTCGAAGTCTTCGACAGGTTTGGCAACAGATGCACGCGCATCGACGTGCGCAGCAAGATGGATGATGACACCGGGATTCAGAACCGCTGCCACCTCCTGCGCAGCCCTTGTCGTCACATCAAGAAGGTCGTAGGCAACCGTCTTATCCCCTGGAGTGCGCAAGTCGATGATGTGGACGTCATGCCCGCGTGATCGTGCGAGCGCCGCAGTATGCGATCCGATAAAGCCGGCTCCCCCCGTGATAAGGATCGTCATATTCCAACTCTTCCTATGCCGGTATATCGAAAACCATGCCTGGCAGCCTCGATCGGATCATAAATATTGCGCGCATCGACGATTGCCGGAACGGCAAGAAGGGATTTCATGCGCTGCTTGTCAAGATTGCGGAATTCATCCCATTCAGTCATGATGACAAGCACATGCGCACAAGAAAGCACGGTATAGGGGTCCTTGCCGTACCTGATGGAAGGAAATACCCTCTTCGCGTTCTCTTCAGCAACTGGATCGAATGCCTGCACTTCCATGCCTGCATCGAGGAGCTGCCGGATGACGTCAAGGGCTGGCGCATCGCGGATGTCGTCGGTGCGCGGCTTAAACGCAAGGCCCCAGACGGCAACAATAGGATTTGGCACCCCGGCGACCATGCGCTTGACTTTTTCGACGACGATTTGGCGCTGACTTTTGTTGACGTCCTCGACCGCCCGGAGGATTTTCAGGTCGATTCCGTGCTCGCGTCCCGTCGCGATGAGGCCCTTGACATCCTTTGGAAAACAGCTTCCCCCATACCCTGCTCCGGCCGCAAGGAAACGCGGCCCGATACGGTTGTCAAGACCCATGCCCTGGCTCACGGCCTTGACATCCGCGCCTGCTTTCTCGCACAGGCGCGCAATCTCATTGATAAAGGATATCTTTGTCGCAAGAAACGCGTTGGAGGCGTACTTGATCATCTCGGAGCTTTTCCGGTCCGTGATCAGGATGGGCCGGCCGACGCGCTCAAGTGGCTGGTGCAGCTTTGAGAGCACATCTGCTGCCGCGGTGTGCGACGTCCCAATGACGATGCGATCCGGATTGAAGAAGTCCTTGACCGCAGCACCCTCGCGCAGAAATTCAGGGCAGGAGACGACGCAGAAGTCGGCGGGCGTGGCAAGATTTTTCGCTATCGTCTTCTCGACATCGTCGCCAGTGCCGGGAGGGACCGTCGACTTGATGACGATGATCCGCAGCGTGCCCGCCGACGCGTCTATCGGCATGTCTGCTGATGCATCGCTTTCCGTGTTTATCGCCTTGGCGATATCGCGCGCCACTGCGTGGACATAATCAAGATTGACCGAGCCGTCCTCTCGGGAAGGCGTCCCAACACAGATGAAGATGATCGTGGATGCCTTGACCG
This sequence comes from uncultured Methanosarcinales archaeon, assembly GCA_964604755.1. Classification (GTDB taxonomy): domain Archaea; phylum Nanobdellota; class Nanobdellia; order Woesearchaeales; family UBA12501; genus CAZRZZ01. The sequence continues at coordinate 18,998 of CAZRZZ010000003.1, forward strand.
CCCTCTGGATGTCCGTGGTGAAGCTTAAGCGCCCTTCTTTCTTGTTTCGAAGCACAAGTTCAGAGAGGCCTGGCTCGTAGATGGGGATGCGTCCTTCATTAAGCATATCGATCTTCTCTGCGATGATATCAGCGCAGATTACATCATTGCCAAGCTCGGCAAAGCACGTGCCGGCGACGAGGCCGACATACCCTGTTCCAAGAATGGTTATCTTCATAGTACCCCCTGCTTGACAACGAGGATAAGCCTTCTCTTATAAAATTTGTTATCAGGCTGCCCATCAGGCCAGGCCGTAGAGGAAACCAAGCGCGTATGCGATATGCTGGCAGGGAATGAGGAAGATGGACCACACGGAGGCAAGACGGCCGGATTTGAATGCAACCTGGATCGTGGTGAGCAGGATGAGCGCTGCATACGCTCCAAGCACGACGGCAAGGACGATCCATGCGAGGGGAAAAAGAAGCCCGGTGATGGCAAGGGCGATGCTGCCGACAAGAAGAAAGACAGGGGGCAGGGCATACCACCGCACATGCAGGATGCCCGGATGTTTTTTGAAGATGCGCGCCGTGGCAAGCCCATACTTATACATGCGCCGGATGTGATTGGATATTTTTGATGGACGGTGGTGCCAGACGATTGCCCCGGGGACAACGACAAACCGGCAGCCCTGCTTTGCGAGCCGGTAGTTGAACTCGCCATCCTGGCCTACGATGAGGCCCTCATCCTGCCTGTTTTTTTGCCACCACGCTGCGCGGTAGAGCGCGTTGCAGTTTGGGATCGACGCGACGGCCCGCCGTTTTGTTGCTATACTTCCCTGCGCGGATCTGCCCCCGCCAAGGAGCGTCTGCTCAAGGCAGCCGATGACCTGCGCGACGGGAGGATCATTTTTTGGCGCAAGGTTCGTGCCGCCGACACAGCCGACAGGCCCGGCAAGACTCCCAATGTGCTTGACAAGCGTCTCAAGCCATGTCTTGCTCACGACACAGTCCGCGTCCGTGAATGCAAAATACCGTGTTCTTTTGTCTGCAAGGGAAACGCCAAGGTTGCGCGCGGATGCCGAGCCGTGCCCCTTGTTTTGCACAACCAGGAGATTCTTTGCGCCAAGCGCGTCAAGATCGTCCTTGATGCGCAAATCACCCTTCGCGTCGATGACAACAATGATCGAGAACCTGTCGTTTGGATATGTCTGCCCAAAGAGAGAGACGAGGCATTCCTGGATCAAAGACCGCTCGTTCTTGACCGGAACGATGACGGTCACAAACGGCTTGGTCATGCGACATCCCTCGCTGAGGAAGACTGCTCCTTTTCCTTGAGTGTGACTTTGATGAGCTTCTCATTGAAGAAGTGGTGCTCAAGCTCGCTGAACTGATAATGCTCGTTTCTTGCCTCGCCGATGACCTGGAATGTGAAGAGGCCCTGCATGCGCTCCTTGTCCTGCGGGGTGGTGAACGCAAAGCTTGTTTCGATCGCATAGACAGGTGTGCCTTCCTTGAGCGTCGCGACGACGGCATCGATGCCTCCTTCTATCCAGTAACGGGTGGACCGGTTTGCGTACCGTTGGATAAATACATACTCATCGCTGGAGACGATGAGAGCATTCGGCTCCGTGTTGTCGCGCACAAACTCGGCAAAACCGCGGGGCCCTGAATATTCTGCGCGCTCCCTGATGATGGGATGGATCGTCGCGAACATCGTGATAAAGAGGAAGACGACAAGACCGATGCCAACCCAGCGCTGGTTCGCATGCACAAGACGCACCCCCATCGCTATGAGAATCGCAAGGGGGACAAGCGCATCGACGATAAACCTTGCTGAGGTTGGAAGAAGGTTGCCAAGGTAGAAAAAGAATGAGCCACCCCATATGGCAAGCGCAGCAAGAAGCGCCCATCTTTTCTTCATGACACAATAGGCAACACCAAGCGCTGCAGTGATCCATCCGACAACGCCGATGGTCTTGGTAATATTGTCAAAAGAAGTTTTTGCTTCGGAAGAAAAAAAGCCCTGCCAGCCTTCTCGCTGCTCGTAAGAGAGCTGCTCCCTGAAGCCAGGAAGACCGCCAGTGTCCTGGAGGCGTGCAAAAAAAAGAAGATACCAGACAAGGATCATCGGAATAAAGAACAATGCCGCATTCTTCATCGACACATTTGTCTTGTCGATGCATACCTTTTTGCTACGGATACTCACCGAATCAGAGAGATAAAGAACAGCCATCGGAAGCAGGTAAAACGCGCTAAATGGCCGGATTGCGATGCCAAAACCACTCAGTATGCCGGCGATGATGAGAAAGAGCCGCTGACGAGCTGACCTGGATTGGGATTTGGACTGGAGAAAAAAAAGCATGGAGCTTATACCAAAGGCGATAGCCATGGCGTGCGTCTTTGGATATGTCGTGATGGAAAGCCATATGGGCATCACGCAGAAGAAGAGCGCGGCCCATGCCGAGATGAAGCGGTCCTTTGTCAGATGCCGTGAGAGAAGGAAGACAAGCGGTATCGCGACGCTTGCGCTGAGGATGTTGATGATGATGTAGGCAAGCTCTGCAGACGTCGTGCCGGTGAGAAGATGGTGAAAAAAATACACGAGGGACACGAGCACGACCATCCCCGGCGCCCCCCAGCCGTAAGAGTAATGGAGCTCCCAATTCGCAATCGTCCGTTCGACAACTAAGGTGTCAAAGACGGAATCAAAGTGAAACAGGCTGGCATTCTTGTAGATGATATGGATAAGAAAAGACAATGCGAACAGTCCGGCAATAATCCATTGGTCAGCAGTAAAGCGTTTCAAGAATGACGTGTTTATGGTGAATTCATCATCCGCCTGTTTGACCGTCTCCATGCGTGCTCTTTCATTTCTGAAATTTTAAATTGTTTTGTTTTTTAGAACTTCTGGAGAGGACGCGTTATGCGCTGGATTCTTCACGATAAACGGGCCGATTGCCAGATAATCCAGATGACCAAGAAGAAATGCGCGAATCGCATCGCTTGGGGTGCATACAATCGGTTCCTCATGCATATTAAAGCTTGTATTGATGACGGAGGGAATCTTGGTGAGCCGCTTGTACTCTTTGATGATCTCATAAAAGCTTTGGTTCTCGTCCTGGCTCACAAGCTGCGGGCGTGCAGTCCCATCGACATGAACTGCGGCAGGGGATGTTTTTTTCATGTAATCGGTGCAATCAAAGGTGATCGTCATGAAACGTGCAGCAAACTCCCCGCCTTTTATGCTATGATAGCACTTGTGCGCGTCTTCGATGAGAGTTGCTGGGGCAAACGGCATGAATTCAGTGCGGGCAAGGCGCTTGTTGAGCCAGTCGTTCACGCTCGGATCCGTCGCCTGATAAAGGATGGATCGGTTTCCAAGAGCGCGGGGGCCGTACTCCATCCGTCCATTGAATCGCGCAACGACGTGCCCGTTTGCAAGAAGCCACGCAATCTCTTTTTCGACACGCGCATGTTTTTTATAAGGTAATTTTGCTTTCCTGAGCTCCTCTTCGATCTCCTTATCCGTATAGGATGATCCAAGATAGACATCCTCAAGCCGCAGCTGCGTTTGACGCGTGGCGGCGTTCGCAATCTGAAGGGCGCCCCCGGCAGCGAGTCCCGCATCGCCCATATTGGGGAAAATGTAGACGCTTTGGACCCCCTTGATCGCAAGGACGGATTGATTGAAGCGCACATTGGAAAAGACGCCGCCGGCAAGGACGACATGCTTGTGCCCCGTCGTCTGGACGAACTGCCCGACGATGGAAACGATCCATGTGCGCATGTTTTCCTGGAGCCACGCGGCAAC
>CAZRZZ010000004.1:0-22747 GCA_964604755.1 uncultured Methanosarcinales archaeon
GAGATCATGCCTAGTCTCGTGGGCTCGGAGATGTGTATAAGAGACAGAAGACGTGATGGCCCCGGTTCGGATCGAATCGCAAGGACACCCCACTCGACACTCCCTATCGCAAACCATTTAAATCATGATGCGAGACAGAGTCTCGAGGTGATAGGACGTGCTTGACATTCCTTCGATCGCGACGCGCCTTCAGAGCCCAAGCTCGATCAATACATACAAGCAGTGCCCGCGGAAGTACTTCTACCAGTATATCCAGAAGCTTCCGACGAAGCCAAGCATCCATCTCATCCGGGGAAGCATCGCGCATACTGTATTGGAGAAGTTCTGGGAAACAGATGCGAAGCATATCAGCAAAGAGAGGTTCATGGAGGAGCTCACGTACCTCGTGAAAGGGCTTTTTATCGCATGCTGGAATAAGGAGCGCCAAAAATTAGACGAGCTTTGCCTACCAGGGGGTGAGCTTGAGTACTATAAAGAAGAGACCGTCGTCATGCTCGCCAATTGGCTCAACCATATGACGGGACGCATTCAAGAGGAAATCGCGCGGCACCCGGACAAGGATTTTGCAGAGATCTGGCTGCGTATGCGCCCACAAGAGATTGAATCCGAATTCCAAAGCAATGATCTTATGGTGCGCGGATTTGTCGACTATATCGAAAAGCTTGGCGACAAGATCAGGATTATGGATTTTAAGACGTCAAAGCAGGCAAAGCTGACGCCTGAATACAGGCTCCAGCTTGCCATCTATGCATTACTCTACGAGAAGGAGCATAAGCGCAGGCCAGACCAGGTTGGGCTATGGTTCCTCAAACATGGCGAACTTATCATAAATGTTGATGATGCTCTTCTCGACCTTGCACACTTCGAGATTGAGCAGGTCCACCTTGGGACGCGCAGTAAGGACATCTCGGATTACCCGAAAAATGTCGGGCCGCTTTGCAAATGGTCCAGTGGACAGTGTGACTTCTATGAAACCTGTTTTTCGCAAAAGACACTGACTGGTCACTAGCTTACCCAGGGCGAACATAATTTATAGGGGATCATCTTTAGGCTACCCATGACACGGCAAGCTCAGGATATCACAGGCAAGATCCAATTTGGTGTTTCGCTTCTCATTCGCGCAAGCATCTTTGCCGCGATTTTCACCGCGGTCTGGAATCAGCAATATTTTGTCCTCTTCGTCAGTGCCCTGGCGCTTGTACTCACGTTCCTGCCGGCGATCATTCAGCGCCACTATCGGGTGCACCTGACGATAGAGCTTGAGCTCGTCGCACTGATGTTTATTTATGCCTCGCTCTTTCTTGGCGAAGTGCATGGATACTACACGCGGTTTTGGTGGTGGGATATATTTCTGCACAGCGTCGCAAGCCTGACGCTTGGCATTGTCGGATTCCTGATTATTTACGTACTTTATCGCGAACGACGCATCGCTGCGAGCGCATTTCTTATCGCTATGTTCAGCTTCGCGTTTGCCATGGCTGCAGGCGCAGTCTGGGAAATTATCGAGTTCTCAATCGATTCTACATTGCTCACCAACATGCAAAAGTCTGGACTCATCGATACGATGACGGACCTTCTCGTGGATGCAGTGGGCGCGCTTGCCGCAAGCACGGCAGGATTCTTTTATGTCAAATATGGCCACACACCACTATTTGAACGCCTCGTCATCCGCTTTGTAAGGAAGAATCCACAGTTTCTTCGGCGCTTGCAGGAGCGAACCCACAAACTTTAAAAATGACTATCCTTCACAATCGAGAATACCCATTCTTTGGAGGGATATCATGGAACACAAAGCAAAAGATTTTAGCCATCTCAAAGGAAAGCTCAAGGGCATCAGCAGTGCACAACTCGATGCGCACTTTGGGCTTTATCAGGGATATGTCAAGAAGCTCAATGAAATTGAGGAGAAGCTCAAGAGCCAGGATAAGGCCGCAGCGAACTACTCCTTTGGAGAATTCTCTGAGCTCAAGCGAAGAGAGGCGGTCGCATTCAATGGGACGTACCTGCATGAGCTCTATTTTGAGAACCTCGGATCCGCAGGGAAACCATCGAATGTGTTCAAAAAGGCAGCAGAGGACGCGTTTGGAAGCTGGGAGACGCTCGTTTTGGACATGAAATCCTCAGCCGCAAGCACGCCGGGCTGGGTTGTGCTCACCAAGAACAGAAAGGATGGCAAGCTCCACACATACGTCCTTTACGAGCATCACATCGGCCTTCCGGTCCATCAGGAGATCCTCCTCGCGCTTGACTGCTGGGAGCATGCGTTCATGATTGATTATGGGACAAAGAAAGCTGACTACCTTGCTGCGTTCTTCGAGAACGTGAACTGGGATGTGGTCAACGAGCGCTTCGAGGGCGCCTAAGCCAAAGATTTTTATTTTCTCTATCCGGCTAACCTACCATGCCAGCATCTACCTATAAAGCCACGATCGCAAAATCCGAAATTGTCGCGCCGTCGACAAAAATATACCAGCTCACGTTTGACGGCCTTGACAAGTTCGACTTCCTTCCCGGCCAGTTTGTCATGCTCTGGATCGACGGCGTCACCGACGAGAATGGTGTCGCGCTCAAGCGCGCGTATTCGATCTGCTCGTGTCCCCACCACAAGGGCCACCTTGAATTCTGTGTGAAGGCTGAAAAGCCAGGCAGCTTTGCCGAGCGCCTCCATGCGCTGCCTTCTGGCAGCACAATCAACCTACAAGGCCCGTACGGCCGCTTCACCCTCAAGGAAGAATGCGACGATGACCTTATCTTTATCGGCGGCGGCACCGGCATCGCTCCCCTCATCAGCATGATCCGTACAGTCGTGCATGAGAAGCGAAAAAACAGGATGGTCCTGTTTTATTCGGTCAAGGACGAGGATCGCTATCTTTATCGCGATGTCATCGAGACTCTTGCAAAGAAGGATGCCAATTTCCATCCGATCATTCACCTGACAAGCCCCGATGTCCGGAAGTGGAAAGGCGAGCTTGGGCGTATCGACGAGAGACGTATCAAGAAATATCTTGGTGATGATCTCTCCAGATGTAAAGTCTTCTTGTGCGGATCGCGCGAGATGGTCAAGGGGCTTAAGGAGACTGTGCTCAAGCTTGGCACAAAGCCGGAGAATATCTTCCAGGAATCATGGAGTTAAGATTGTATGACGCCTCGCCATTGCCCAAAATGCGAAAGCGACGATGTGCTCGTCGTCACGTACATGGATATTGAGTGCGTTGTGTGCAACACCTGTGGATTTGACGAGCGCGACGAGCTTGAAGGCGTCCCGGAAGGACGCACATCACAGAAAGCAAAAGGACAGTACTCAAAATATAAGACAGGCGGATCTTCACGAACAAGATAAAGATGAAAAGAAATTTATCTCCTTCGCTTTCTTCGGCGCGCCACCCGTACGGCTTCGCTCGCGCCTGCGCCGACGGCCGCACCAATCGCTCCTGCGGCTGCTATAGCTTTCTTTGGATTTGCCCGGACAAAGCGTTCTGTCGTGCGTTCCGCTGCAGCAAGTCTCCTGCGCGCCGTGGCCAGCTTTACTGTCGCTTTCCGTCGTAGCCTTGCCGCTTCACTCCTCGCTTTCACCGCTGCCCTTCCAACCTTCCGCGCTGTCAATTTCACTTTCGATAGCGCCGAGCGCTTGCGCGCGTGCGCCCTCCTTGCCGCCTTCCGTCGTTTTGCCATCATACCACCTCGTTGCTGAATCTTTTATCTGAACATATAGTGCTGCCGTTGCCGGATGCGTGTCTGAAGAAGATGCGATCCGGCGATGAGCAAAAAGCCAAGGGCAAGCAGCGTCCACGCGCGTTGCCACGAAAAGAAGGTCTCTGCAAGAAAGACAAGACCTACAATGATCGCAATCCCGCCGGCACCAAGCATTATGAACGCGTAAAGGCGCGCAAGCATGATCTCTTGCGTCTGATAGAGGATGTCCTGTCCTTTATGGACTACTTCCTTCGTGAATCGCTTCATGTCGGGCATGATTGCGCTCGCTACGGCCGCTTTGAGAAAGTGGACGACCTCTTTTGCCGCCCCCTCAGCCACACGGAGATCTGCGCGGTGCACCTGCCCGAAATGGTGGTGTTTTGCCTTCCGAGAACTGCTCAACCTCTTTTTTTTCACCATCTTTAGAAAATGATACTTTCATGCTTTATAAATTTTTCTTCATAAAGGGGTTGTAGCAAAAGGATAAGCTCTTTGTTCAGAAAGATGGCCACAATCAAAAAAAGAAAACGATTTACGTTTACATTCTTCCGACAAGCTTTGCGAGCTCGCCGGATTGCATGAGTTCTTCGGTGATATCGCAGCCGCCGACAAAGGTTCCATCGACATAGAGCTGGGGAATTGTTGGCCAGTTTGCAAACTCCTTGATGCCCTGCCGGACGTCCTCGTCGTCAAGGACGTCAAATGACCCAAAGTCACAGCCGACGGCACGAAGGCAGTTGACCACGCGCATCGAAAAACCGCACTGCGGCGCATCTGGAGTTCCCTTCATGAATAAGAAGACCTTTTTCGAGCTAATCATATCGACGATACGTTGTTTGAGTGCTTTATCCATAGGGTCACCTGCGACGAATGTTCCCATCGTTCCAATCACGCTGTTTTTGTCTGCAAACCAAGAGCGTGCAACTCCTCTTTGAGCTCCTCGCGCAGGGTATCATACACCAGGCGGTGTTGCTCGAGAAGCGGCTTTCCCTCAAAGCCTTTCCACGTGACGATCGCCCGGATGTGGACGCCGTCGCGACGTGGATCTTCGACAATTACATATGCACCGGGAAGACCATTTTCGATCTTTGCCTTGATTTGATTGGGCGTAAGCATGGTATCGTCTTACCTTCGTTGTATTTAACGATTGCGATGGATGACGTGCATTCTCTCGGGGTGTACCGTGTAGTTCACGCGCACATCACCCTTCAGAGGGATTTCAAGCGTCCCATAGAGCGGCTTTCGGCCTTCTTTTCTCCGTCGCGGGCCACCCTTTTGGTGATCCCATCGCGTCGCAAAGATGTACCAGCGCGTACCACATGGATAAAACCCATGATCGATCAATTTCGCAATCTCCGGCTCGCCATTGCCGACACGCACGCATGGTTCATCATCGCGCGTCAAGAGCTGATAGCGCATGCCATCCCGTGTTGTCCCATCAAAGACGAGGTGCTCAAGATTTTGCGGTACCATGGAAGCGTGCAAAAACGACCTGTTTATATACCTTTTTATGCCGATTTAAAGCCTTCTTTGGTTCTCAAAAAGTTCAATCGAACTTTTTTAAAACCATATGGTAGTCAAAAAGTTTATATAGTCCTGAAGAATACCATGCGATATGCAGAAGAAAAAACACCAGAGAAAAGCCATCGATCCGGTTGAGGAGGCGCAAAACTTCATGCGTGTACTCTATTGGTTCTTTGCGTATCCAGACGACCCCATCGGACTCAACGACCTCTCAAAAGCTGTCGAAATCGCAAAGACGACAGCAAAGATGATGGTGAAACAACTCAAAAACGTTGGCTTTTTAGATGTTGAATTGATTGGAAAAATATGGCGCATCCGATGCATCAAGGAGCATACATATAACACGACCATCAAAATCCCGTTCAATCTTGACCTTGTCTACGCCTCCGGTATTGTCCAGGAAATTCGGCAACAGTTCCCAGGTGCACGTTCGATTATTCTTTTCGGGAGTTACCGCAACGGCGATGACACGGACAAGAGCGATCTCGATATCGGAATCGAGGTCATCGATGATAAAGAGCTCGAAATCGTAGAGTTTCCGAAAATACCGCTGGGGTTCCGAAAATCCGTACCAGTAAAACTCCACATTTTCACAAGAAATAAAATTGACCTCAACCTCTTTGCGAATATCGCCAACGGCATTGTGTTGGATGGATTCCTCGAGGTTCGGCCATGAGCAGATCGGTAAAACCAGACAAGAAAAAAGCGCAGAGCATCGTCGCAGGAGCAGAGCGTGACATGGCATTCACGCTCCAGCTCCCCATCTCAGAGGATTCCGCCGCAACAATCATCCGCAATATCTATGAATCATTCCGGATGCTTGGCGATGCGATGCTTGTCGCACGAGGAATAAAATCAGAAGATCATGAAAGCCAGATTCGTGAGCTTATAAGTACGGAAGTGAAGACGCAACGGCCTGTCGGTATTTTAAGAAACCTCAAAACATTGCGTCACAACATCAATTACAATGGTTATTTGCCAACTAGAGCAGACGTAGACGATGCGGTAGACATCGCAAGAAAGCTGTTCAAACCTTTGCTTATAGCGGTGAAGAAGCAAATTCAGTAAAGTCTATCATCACTTCAAAACGAACACACGTATGCTCACGATTGTAATTTCTTATATATACTGGCGCAGCGCGTGCCTGTCCGCACACGTGATCGGCGCCAGTAATGATTCAAGCGACATGGCAAAACAGCTTGCTCGAATGCTTCATAAATCTTTTGCTGTTGGGTCGCAAATTTAATAAGCAGCGCATGGCACGATGAACACATGACAGATAAGCAATCCCGACTTGACGCACTCAAGAAGAAGATCGAGTCGGACATGACCTGCCCGCTCAAGGATGCGGCGACGAACCTCGTCTTTGGCAAGGGAAATCCTGACGCAGATGTCATGTTCATCGGCGAGGCGCCCGGCCAGCAGGAAGACTTGCAAGGACTGCCCTTTGTCGGCGCAGCAGGCAAGAATCTCGATGTACTGCTCCACAAGATAGGATTGTCGATCAACGAGGTATACATCGCAAATATCCTCAAGTACCGTCCGCCAAATAACCGGAACCCGATGCCAGACGAGATTGTGCGCCACACGCCGTACTTGATTGAGCAGATCCGCATCATTGGACCAAAGGTGATCGTCACGCTCGGAAATTTCGCAACAAAGTTCTGCCTTGCCGGCTTCAAGACGGAAGGGATGGACAAGGTCCCGGGCATCACCAAATTGCACGGCAAGGCGAAGCACGTCGAGGCGGACGGCATCGAGGTCACCGTGTTCCCGATGTATCACCCTGCCGCGATGCTCTACAAGCCGCAGCTGCGCGAAATGATTACCATAGATTTTTTGAGGCTTAAGAACTTCCTCGAAGAGAAGGCAGAAAAGAAGAAGGACAAGAGCCTGCTTGCATTCTAAAGGCTTTTATACGACAAAAGTCTTTTGGCTGGTCATGAGAAAAGAGGTGTGGCAATATATCTTCTTCGGAGTAATCTATTTCGTGCAGGGAGCGCTTTCGCTGACTGCCGTTGCGATGCCGATCTTTTTGCGCGAGCACCTGATGCTCACGATCCCGCAGATCACAACGCTCCTTGCCATCGCAAGCATTCCATGGGTCGTCAAGCCTGTCTATGGTATCCTCAGCGATTATTATCCCATTAATGGGCTTCGGCGAAAGCCGTACCTCATCGCAAGCAGCATGCTTGCATCGCTGGGCTGGCTTTACACCAGCGGAGCAGATACGTATGGGACCGTTTTGCTTTCCCAATTATGCGCGGCGCTTGGTATCGCCGCCTCTGATGTGTTCGCTGACGGCCTTGCCGTGCAGAAGAGCACGGCAAAGACAGCAGGAAGGATTCAGAGCGTCTGTTGGGGAAGCCGAAGTGCGGGCGCGATCGCCACTGGCGCTGTTGGTGGTGCTCTGCTCCGTTTCATCACGCCACAGCAGGTCTTTTTGGCGACCAGTATCCTGCCGCTCCTTGTTCTCGCCACGGTAGTGATGGTGGAGGAAAAACCATCTGCAAGGCGGCAAAGAGGTATAAGCCATTTTCTTGCGCTGGCGGTGCGGACGTACGCCAACGAGCGCATGCTTTGGTGGGTCGCCTTGTTCTTGTTCCTTTGGTGGGCGGCACCCTCTTTTGGGACGCCCCTTTTTTTCTTCCTGCGTGACACGGTTGGTCTTGGCGCGGCGACCCTTGGTCTTCTGCAGAGCGTCTCGAGCATTGGTGGTGTCCTTGGAGCGGTCCTCTTCTGGACGAGGCTTGATAAGTGTTCTCTGCGGTCATTGTTCCTGTGGCTCATCCTCATCAATGTCGCATTCACGCTCCTTTTCTATCTCGTCACTGGTGTCGGCACTGCGCTTGCGATCTATTTCGTCAATGGCATACTTGGCGTCATCATCGTGATCGCGAGCATGCGCCTCATTGTGGGCGCCTGCCCAAAGGGTATCGAGGCGACGACATTCGCGCTCTTCACTGGCATTGTGAATCTCGGTTCGAGCGTGGTCGCCCCCTATGTCGGCGGCCAGCTGTACGCGATCATCGGCTATCGGCCGTTGATCTTGGTGAGTGCCGTGATGGGACTCATCCCTCTTCTTGCATTCAAAAAGATCACAAAAAATTTATAAGAACGCGATGTGCACCCTCGAGAATGATATATATAAATATAAGAAATTTCTTAAAACGTGAATTGCCGAATTGTCTTCTTGGTGTCGCGCTTGGATTTATGGGAACGAGCGCTATCCTCATCTCATACCACACACTTACCACTGCGCAGCCGTCAGAACAGCATGGGCGCTCCCGCCCCCTGGTCGAGGAGCGGGACATGAACCAGGATGGCCTTCGCGACCTTGTTCTTCGCTATGATGACGGCCATGAAGAGATCCTACTCCGCGAGCGAGAAGGACGCCTTGTCGATGCGCGCCTCGTCGGCTATTGCATCGGATACCCCTAGGAGTAATCATCCATTCTTAAGTGTAATGCTGATTGGGCAGTGGTCGGATCCCATCACGTCCATGTGGATCCTTGCATCGTTCACGCGAGGAAGAAATGACTTGCTCACGCAGAAATAATCGATGCGCCAGCCGATGTTTTTCCTGCGCGCGTTGAACATGTAGCTCCACCACGTGTACCAGTCCGGCTCCTGATTGAAGTGGCGGAACGTGTCGACAAATCCCGCATCAAGGTGCGCCCGGAATCCTGCGCGCTCCTCATCGGTGAAACCAGCATTGCCGACGTTCTGCTTGGGGCGGGCAAGATCGATCTCTTCATGCGCGACATTAAGGTCACCGCAGAACACGACTGGCTTTTTCTTCTCGAGTCTCTTGAGATAGGCACGGAAGTCCGCATCCCATCGTTGGCGATAATCGAGCCGTGTGAGCTCCCGCTGCGCATTTGGCGTGTAGACATTGACGAGATTGAACGTGGGGAATTCCGCGCAGATCACGCGGCCTTCACCGTCGTGCTCTGGGATGCCCATGTCGCAGGTGACATGGAGCGGCTTTTTCTTTGTAAAGAGCGCCGTGCCGGCATATCCCTTCTTCTTTGCCGCATTCCAATACTGGCCATAACCGGGAAGATCAAGGCCGACCTGCTCTTGGTGCGCTTTTGTCTCTTGTATACAGAGCACATCCGGATCATGCGTCTTGACGAACTCAAGGAATCCTTTCTGGAGCACGGCGCGGATGCCATTGACGTTCCACGAGATAAGTTTCATGCATGCTGCTTTTCCATGTTCCTATTTAACGATTGCGGAAAACTATTTGAATCCCCGCCCCTCGTTTCCTGCCAGGGCCAGATTTGAACACGGTCCGGCAAGAACATGCGATCTGAAACGAACCCAGAGCAGTGCGCGCAGGCGCTTGAGGATTTCGTCCAAAATATTTATTGGGGCGAGCATCTCACCGAAGCGCAGGCGAAACGGAATCTTGAGCGTGGACTCATCAGGATTAATACAAATCACGAAACCTTGTCTCATGGTCTGCTCGTCACCGACAATGGCTACTTCTTGACAGCAAAGCATTGTGTAGAGGACTTCAAAGAAGGATATGTCCACCTTGATGATGGAACCAGCCTCCATCTTGAGGGGGTGTGCGCGACAAGCAAGACCGACGACATCGCGCTGTGCAGGGCAGAGCTTTACGGCCAAAGCCGCGCACGACGATACCGATTCGCTGATAGTAAACGCCTTGATAATTTCTACGGCGCCCCAAGAGCCCCAATTGTCGTGCTCACGCGATACAAGGAGGCGGTCGACCTGCGTGGCGGCTGGATGCTCAGGCACGCGGATGCCCCTCTTAAGCGGCCTGAACATTGGAACCCGGAGAACTTCTTCCTCGCAAAGACCGATGTGCGCCAAGGAGATTCAGGATCCCCGATGGTGACGATTGACGGCCGCCTCATCGGATTTACCTGCGCCATCGTCCCTGGGACAGGCATCACGATTGGTCTTAAACTTTTCCGGGCATTGGACCTTGTTTCCTGGTATGCCCAGCGTCTTCGTCGCAGGTGACGGTAAGCGCATATAAATGCCCATATTAATGACCACTAATTAGTAGTTAAAATAGAAACATTTAAATAGGAGAAGGGGTATTTCTGCTTTAAGAATAAACACCTGCCCCCACCATGGCATCCCAAAACGACATTCCAACCAAGCCATGCATCGTGCGAGGCAGCGAACCGTACTCGCTTGAGGAGCAGCTTTCCGGCCAGAACCGCGTCTATCGGGCCCGTGCATCTGACGGATCGCTGCGGATCGTGAAGAGATATTCCACAAATGCCAGTTACCTTCGAGAGCGCCATGCGCTCGAGACCCTCAAAGCCACAGGCGGACATCCGCACCTTTTGTCTCATATCGAGTTCATCGAGGGTAAGGAGAGGTATACTATCTTTCCGTTCATCGAAGGCAGGACACTTCACGACCGCATCGAAGAGGAAGGGACGCTCACAGAAAAGGATATCACCATCATCTTCGCACCCATCTGCGACGCGATGCAGGCCATGCACGAGCAGAGCCTTGTGCATCGGGACGTCAAGGCAAGCAACATCCTGCTTGGACACGGCAGGGACTATACTCAAACCGATGGCATCGAATGCACAATCACGCCGTATCTTTTCGACTTCGACATCACCTACCACAATGATACCGCGCATCTTGAAGAGCATAACACCATCTCCGGCACGGCGACCCATATCGCGCCGGAGAACTGGAAGGGTCACGCACCTGATCCGCGCACGGACGTCTACGCAATTGGTATTACCCTCTATAAAGCAGCAACGAACAAGATACCTTTTGTTGGCAGCATCATTAATCTTATGCAGCAGCACTCCCATATGCCCATTCCGGACCCGCGCCATGACAACAAGGGGATCAGCGACGGTATGCGAGTCATCATCATGCGATGCCTCCAAAAAGACCCGGACAAGCGCTACCAGAGCGCAAGGGAACTGAAGGCAGACATCGAACTACTCCGGTGACAAGATGACGATGGAAGGGATGACACCAAAAGTGATAGTAGAGAAAATAAGAGCCATGCATACAGGACAGTCGATATTGGGTAGTGATACGTACACGCTCGAAGAGCGCATCGAGGGCCGCAATCCTATCTATCGTGCACGGGCGCAAAAGTCGGGTAAAACTGTCGTCGTCAAAGGATATGATACAAAGGATGCTTTCTTTCGCGAAAGCCAAATCACAAGACGCCTCCGGCATGCCTGCATCCTTCCGCTCATGGACGCAGTCGCGGATACATCAGGCGAGTACACGGTCTTTCCATATATTCATGGCGAAACCCTCAAATCCTTTCTGAGGTATGAAGGAACGATCGAGGGGAGGCATCTTCTTGGCATCATGCCTGCGCTCTGCGATGCGCTTGCAAGCATCCATAATGCTGGCATTATCCATGCGGACATCAAGCCGGCGAATATCCTTCTTGCCCGGTGTGATAACAGGAGGACGACAAAAAAAAGCGACCTTTATCCTGTCACCCACGTGATCAAGCCTTACCTATTCGATTTTGATATCGCCTACGATGCGAGAGCCGGCACGGAATCTTCCCCAGACCTGATCCGCGGAACACCATATTATCTTGCTCCAGAAAATTGGTATGGCGAGCCGCCAAGCCAAGAGAGCGACTTGTATGCGCTTGGCGTGACGCTTTATGAAATGATGACCACGAGCCTGCCATTTAGCGGAGAAATTTACGAGATCATGAGTAAACACAACCGGGCACCTATTCCTGATCCGCGAGAGCAAAACCCTAACATCTCCGCAGAGTTAGCGATGGTTGTCCAGCATGCGCTCGCAAAGGATCCCTGCAATCGGTACCATAACACAAAAGAATTCAAGGAAGACCTTCTTCTTGCGGTGATCTGAACATGAGCCATCTCATCTTCCCGCGCGACTCCAAGGTTGGCATCGAGCTTCAAGGCAAAGACGAGCGCTACACGCTGGAGAAACGGCTTGACCAAAAGAACCGCGTCTATCTCGCAAAAGGGATGGAATCCGGCACAAAGGTCGTTGCAAAATGGTATCCTCCCGATGGCCCATATACCACTCTTTTTTTTCGTGAGGTTATGATTCTTGACATCCTTGGAAAAGGCGGTGGGCACAGCAATGTCATGACGGAATTCGAGTACATCAAAAGCCAAAACGGGACGTATATCATCACACCCCACGTCGAGGGAAATACACTCCGCAATACCCATATGGCCCTTTATCCCCTTGATCTTTCTGAAATCGCCGCGATCATGGGCGGAACCTTTGAGGGACTTGACTTCCTGCATCGTCGTGAGGTCGTCCACCGGGACATCAAGACCGAGAATATCTATCTCGCCTGCGATGAGGAGATTGATGGCATCGCCCTTGCAGAAGGAAAAGTCACGCCCAAAATATTCGATTTTGACTGCGCAATCCATCCACTTACCGAGGATATGGAAATGGAAGGCGCCTTTGTCGGAACATATGAATACGCAGCGCCTGAAGTCTGGCTTGGGTATGGCGCAGAGAAACGGTCTGATGTCTATTCGCTTGGCTGCCTTTTGTATGAGCTTCTCACGGGGCAAACACCATTTGCTAACGCCATCATCGACGCCGAAGAGCGCAAAAACCATTTCTACCATGGTCACACAAGATTTCTTGCGCCAGATCCGCGTAAACTTAGCGAAGGACTAAGCGACCGCACGGTGCACACCCTCCTTAAGGCGCTGGAGAAAGATCCAGACAACCGCTACCAGACGGCTCGCCACTTTCGCGACGCGTTCTTTGATGCCCTATGAAACCTGGTGATCGCATTAACGGAAAGAAAGGGACGTATGAGCTCATCGAGGCGCTTGATCGATCGTACGTGTTTCTTGCCCGTGCGGATGGCCTGTACGTCGTCAAAGGATTTGCACACCCGGACATATTTGAACGGGAAGCAGCTGCGTTTCGTGTGATCCGCGAGGCCCATCCAAATATCGTGCGCCAACGGGAGATCATCGATGGAGGATACATCATCCTTCCCTACCTTCGCGGCGAGAAACTCATCGAGCGTATCCGCCGTGACGGACCGATGCCGCTTGAGACCGCATTGGGCAAGTTTAGCGAGGTGTGTCGCGGCCTTGCGCATCTGCACTCGTGTGGCATCTCCCATGGGGATGTGAGCGTGGACAATATCATGCTCACGCCCAAAGCCGTGCTTTTTGATCTGGACGCATCGGACGACGACACAGGAACTGATATCGACCGTGCCGCAAGGACGCTGCATGAGATGCTCACCGGAAGACGGATCATGGACGGCCTTTTTGAGCCTGCCTGTGATCCTTGTCTCGATAGTGACATTCTGCGCATCATCGAGAATGCCTGCACGGACGAATACAAAAGTATCATGGACATGTGGGCTGATCTTGAAGATCTCGCATGAAAAAAGCAAGAAAAAGCGAGAGAGAGTCAAAAAGGATCTTTATATGAAAAAGTGGAAAAAGGAGTTGGGTTATAACTTCTTCTCGAGAGGCTCTGCCTTCGCTGGTGATGCCTTCTGTGCGGCTTTGGCCATCCGCTCTAAATCCACGCCAAGATCCTTGAGCGCCTTGACGTGCATCTGCATGAGCTGCTCGACAATGCCAAGGATGCGGACAAGCTCCTCACGTTCCTTTGCCAGCGTGGATAATGATCCTTTATGATAGCCTATCTGCTCATCTGTTGATGGCTGCCGTTGTCCTTTTGCCTGCGATTCTTTTGTCATCATGAGCCTCCATTATGCGGCGACGCGAAGTTCGCCTCTGATGATATGATTGAAAATGTCGATCTCTTTTAAACCTTTGCGCCGTTCGCGCTCGACAAAGAGGCAGGCGACGTCGTGAAGGCCATTTTTTGCCGGGCGCGGGTCAAGCTCGATCGACTGGGCAAGCCCGGCGACATCGTGTTCAACAATCGCGCATGCCCATGCCATCTGAAACGCGAACGCCTTTGCCTCCTCGTCCAGTTTCGATTGGAGAGGGGTGGACCGGGAATGGCCAATCTCATGCCCTATAGTCAGGAGCACGGAATCTAGCGCACCCTCCCGCACCATGATCACCGATTGCCCTCTTCCTTTCTTGTTTATGCAAAACCCTAAGATACCGTCGGACCACGTACCATTGAGCTCCTCGTGCACGCGTTGAAGCTCTTCTTTTGACACGATCTCGATGGTCACGTCCGATCCCATCTTTTGCCCGGTGACATGAAAGAAAAGCTCCTGGACATACGTCTGCACAGCAGATGCAGCGCCGACAAATGGAGCCGCAGGCCGATCCGGACGAAGCAGCATGCCGGGATCGAAATGGTCCTGCCTTGCAATAATCATTCCCGTACTGTAATCCGGTACAAGCGCATCGAATGCTGTGTCTGAAGATTGGTACGTATCGTGTACACTGGAGACAGCCGTCGATGGCGCGTGCGCGGCGTACTCCTGCACGCATGCCTCAAGAGAACTGACATACATGCCGGCTGAATGTTGGTGAAGCGATGCATACCCTGCCCAGTTTCCAAGCCCGCTGACAACACCAAATGTGGTCCCCGGCTGTTCGTGCGCCGCATACTGAACGCATTGACAAATGGATGAATAGGTCATATAATCTTTACAGCCACTTGGCATTTATAAAATCTTCTTGACCGGAAGCGACAGATATGTCACATTTTTATCATGAAACCGCTTCTCCCAAAAAACTATTATATTCGCGTCCCATTTCCAGGAAGGTTATGGACGAAGCCGTGCTTCTTGTAAGGCAGGGGGATATCAGTGAATTCTATGACCTTCTGAATGCGAACTTCGGGGGCGATGTTGGTGGATACATGGAAGCCGCGTGCCGGATCCTCCATGACGTCGTCGGTGACCCGGAAGTCGTCATGGTCGTCGATGATCGTCTCGAATCCATCGTCGAGCTGACGCGGCCACGCCTTTGCCCAAAGCAATTTGCGGAACGCTACCCGTTCACCAGGACAGATCCCATGCAGAAGTATCTTGAAGCGCTCAGGATGCACTGGCACTTCAAGAGCCAGGACGAACCCTCCCTATTCTACTCCGCATCGTGCACGTACCAAGCGTTAGTCGAGAGATATCTTGATGGTGGGGATTTCGCGTACAAAAAAACGGGACAGGTGCTCGACCTTGACTTTGGCGGGGCGCTTGAACTTGCCCCTGCCTTTGAGCAAGCCGATGAAGCAGCCTGGGTAGAGATTGTCAAGACCTGGATGAAACTTGGCCAGAATAATCTTCATAAGATCGCGCCAGTCCAGATAAGCGCCATGGCACAGGCGATGTACCAGGATGCGACGCGTTCAGAGCATCCCCGAAAAGAAATTTTCAAGATGTACTCTTATCAAAAGAGATTCAAGGACTGGCGCGGATATCTCACGGTCGCTTAAGGTTAGATGAGAATCTTTTTTAGGAATCCGCCAAGACCCCTCACAACCCCGCTGAGCCATTCAAAAAAGGTTTGTCGTGTGGACATCAGCGCACCGCTTTTTTGGGGAGGTTCCTCCTCCGCTGACTCCTCTGTCTGCTCCTCGAGCGGCTCCTCCGCTACGACGGGCTCTGGCTCGCTGGACGTTTTCCCATCCTGATGAGACGGAATGAAATATTCGCGTGGCTTTGAATCAGGATAGACGCACAGGAAAAGCCGTGGATCCTCTGGAGCCTCTTCTGTCCCGCGTTCGATGATATCAATGAGGTACACATTCACGAATCGATGCTCTGCGGTCATGCCGGGCTGCAAGGTCGTCTCCCGTGAAGATTTCCCCGTGTCGATATCGAACACGGCGACCTGCGTCTCAAGCGAAGCAGTCTTGTACCGAAAGTGGACAGCATCTTCCCAGCCACGAAAATTCAGATCCTGCACTTCGGCGTGATCAAGATAGACCTCTTTGCTCCCCTGGTGGCTTCTGCAGAGGGTTTTGCGCTGCTCAACGTGGATCTCCTGCTCGCAGTCAAAGACAGCTTCATCAATCTCCTCTCGCGTATCACATGACGATCCCTGCTGGGAGAGGCACTCCTTCATGTTTATTTTTGCCTTGATAAGGGAGCACGCATCCGCATCCTGCCGCGATCTTGCAATCGCAAGGATGCATTTCATCTGGGCATCTTCAAAGGAGAGAGCGTCGCAAAGCGCAACGTCCTGCTCTTTTTGCGCAATCTTAAGAAGGCATGCATCAACGCTTTTCTCATCCCCTTTGAGCTCTTTTATACAAAAATCATGATCTTCGATACCGACGATAAATTCTTCATAACACTCATACTTGTCCTCAAACGAGCCGCGATCCTGGCGAATGTTCAGGCAAAGCGCCTTGTCGTTTGTGTTCTCTGCGATCTTCGAATAGCAGTTGTTGCGTGTCGACACGGACTCGATGAGCCTGCAGATTGCAGCGTCACCGCGTGCTATGGCAAGATCACGATAGCAGGGATCGGAAGGATCGATGCGGTCGCAGCGGCGGGTCTCGTAGTCGTTTTGGGCTGCGGCAAGCGAACTGAGCAGAACCGCCATCACCAATGCAAGCATCCATCTCATTTCTATCCCCTCTGACTAACCCAACAGATATCCTCGTATCCTCCCTATATAAGCCGGAGTTTTTTTGCTTTGCGGTGCAGTGTTTCATACCGGACGCCGGCATGCCGTGCCGCATCAGATACATGTCTGCCATATTCTTTTAATAGTTTGCGCATGTATTCCTCTTCGAATTCCCGTTCGGCCTGCTTGAGCGTGAGCGGATCGTCAGGCAGGTTTTCAAGAATATCGCGGGAGAGTTCCGGCACGGCACGGTACATCGCGTCGAACTTTGTCGGATGCAGGATCTCCCTGTAGTGCCCAAGAACATCTTCGATGATGGTTCCGATGGCAGCCTGCCTGATCTCGTACGCTTTTGCCATCTCGTGCCGGATCTCCTGGACATCGATCCTCGCTTCTTTGATGATGCGATGGATGCTGCGCCGGTCAAGCCCGCTGATGCGGGCAACTTCGCTTACATTGCCGTAATTGATCTGCAAAAGCTTGCGCAGGTAGTCCTGCTTGAATGTTCTCTTTGCCTGCTTGAACGGAACCGACGTGTCAATGATAAAATCGATAAGCGGGCTTTTGGTGAGCTTCGCCGAAAGGTCCTTTGCCAGTTCGCCTATCGTCACGCCGATGAAGCGCTGCATCGTCGAGGCCACAATCGGCTCGACCTTTGCCTTGAGCACGTCCTCGAGCTCTTCTTCGCTTGGCTTTTTCTCTTCTGCTTCCATGCTCTCCTCTGCTGTCGTAATCACGATATGATCACATCGTTGAAAGATTGCCCGTGATAGCATCGATATCTTCAGCCTTGTCCGGACCGATTCCGCAGCACGTCCGTGTGCCCGGCTCCACGACCGTGTGGCCGGCATCGGTGATGACGCACGTCACAAGCCCGGCGTCCTTTGCCTGCTGGTTGTAGCGCAGCATCTCCTTCTCGTTTTCCACCTTGAGAACGATCTTTTTCATGCCCTCGGCTCGCCAACGCCCGACCGCGTCCTTGTCGCTTTTAAGGACCGCCTCGACGCTTGCGTGCGCGACCTGCGCTGCCATCTTCCCTTTGGGTAGCTTAAGGTCATCCCGCACAAGAATCACCTGCTTGTAGTCCGTCTTTGCGGTATCCATCAATGTTTTCACCAGCGCTTTTGCGCGTTGCACGATCATTATGACTTTTTCGCGACACTCCTATTTATACTTTTCGGTCGGTGGGACAGAAAAGTCATGCCCTTGGAGTGCACGCTCGATAGCTTTTTATTCTCCAAGAAAATGAATAGCGATAACTAGGGGGTGAGAGCATCAACTGCCAATCCTGTGGAAACGAGCCTCACGAAGGGGATAATTATTGCCGCCAGTGCGGTGAGGAGCTTTCGGCGCAAGACACATTTGAATGCCCCGAATGCGACGCGGAAGTCTGCGAGGAAGACAATTTCTGCTTCTCGTGCGGAACAAAATTCGAAGGCACACAGGAAGAGGATCAGGAAGACGGCGAACAGGAGGCGCAATCGTCTGATGTGCTGCATTCCCCCGGTCCTGATTAGGGGTTCTCATTTTTAGAATCTTCTTGACGCGGTGAGCCGAGCATATGCTCAGCGGGGCCGACGATGTCCCCCAGTTGCGCCGCGAAGAGATATTGTGCGAAGACGATTCGTCTCCAAAGCGCCAGCAAGAGCCTGAGCCGCGAGGATTGGAGCATCTTTCCCCTTCGCGAGAAGAGCCTCCGCAACGGGATAAAGATCGCCGGGGGTAGTTGGAGGCGCTCGCCCGATAAACGTTTCGGCAAAGGCATCGACAAGAGCATCCAGGGCACGGTCCAGCAGCGGAGAGTAGGCCTTGGTCTCCTCCCGGATGATGCCAATCAAGGTTTCGTACTTGTGTGGCGCGCTGACCAGAGCATGAGCGAGGTTCGTCAATTGAGAGCTAATACCAGTCAGCACTCTATCAGTCAGCTCTGGCCTAGAATCAAAGTAATCAAATGGAAGGGCGCTCATAGCTCGCAGATAAAAATCAGATAGGGAGCGGTCGTCTGTCATGGTATCATCATATTACAAGATGGTAAACCCATCGAACTATTTGAATATTTCTATAATTAATCAATGTTCAACAACAAAAACGCCGCGATCACTCCTTGTGCAATTCCGTCAAGAACACGTCCGCAACCCAGGGTATTAAGAGCAAAAACGAGTACATAAGCGTCCGCCGGTAGTGCTTTGGCACGTTCCCGGCAAGCACGGCAGTCTTTCGTGATTTCACCTGGCTTTTCACCAGAATTTCGAGCAGCCGATGGGAAAAACGCTTGAACAAAAACACGTCGTCAAGGGATCGCCGCGCCATCGCAAATGCAGGGCTCCACGTATAGGGGACGCGTGCAAGCGCCGATGCCGTGCGCTCAAGAAAGCCCGTCGGCTCACGGATGATGTATCCAAAGATATCGCATCCCTTGCGGATGGCTTCAATCATCTCCTTAATCGAGGCGGAGGAAATATCAAGATCATTGAGGACGGCGATGACGTCTCCTCGCGCGTCCCTGATTCCCCGCCACGTGGCATATGATTTTCCCTTGCGAGCGTTCCAGCAGATCACGCGGATCGGGCGCTTTGCGCCAACCTCCATCGCGCGCTCCCACGTGCTGTCGGTCGAATGATCATCGACGATGATGATCTCGTATTTTTCCTGCATCGCCGCGTGGACGTTCTCGATCACGTCGATGATCCTGTCGGCATTATTATGCGTTGGGACGACCACGGAAATCATGCTGAATCGAAGAAACCAGCGCGTATATAAAGATTGTTAAGGCTGCGACGACAAAAAAGGAGAGAAAAAAAGAGAAAAGAAAAGATGTTTACTCAGCGCACTTAAACTGGTGCCTCGTCGTATAATCAATGGCCTCAAATTCAATGCTCTGGGTCTTTTGCGAGCCATCAATCGCATTTCGGCGCAGCACGCTTTCGACGACGCAGGTGATCGTCTCGCCCTCAGCGAGCATCACTGCATCCTCACCGCATGCATCAACGACGCGGTTCCCCTTGAGGCGCTGCCCGTTGATGGAAAGCTGCGCACCGGGGACGCCAGCAAGCGGATCCTGTTGGCCAAGCTCCGCAGGGCCATTTTCATTGACGACAGTGAAGCTTAGCGTGATGGAGTCATCCTCGCGCAACTCGCAATTGATGTTGCTGATCGCAGAAACTCCTTCCTTGCGCTCCCACCTATAATCTGCCTTTCGGGAAGTTATCTCGCCGACGGTCTCGACGTTACCCGGTCCTGCCGGGCGTCGGGCTGGCGCGGCCACTTCAGCAGCGGGCGCCTCTGGTACTTCTGGCGCGGGAGCTACTGCTCCTGGCTCCTCAACCGGCGGCACGGCGGCTTCTGGCTCGGCGGGGACGGCTGGAGCTGGTGCTGCCTTCTTTGCGCATCCCGAAAGCACGACAACCAGAACAAGAACCGCCGCGATAATCATCGGCTTTAGTAATCTCATATCCAAACACCTCCGAAGTGTCGTTGCATAATATAACAACGAGTGGCGATTTCTCTTTAAAAATATTGCGGTTTATCGTTTGTGGCGCCATTCGCAGGCGATGAGGAGGAACATAATTCACAACTCAGGAATAGTATCTTTAGTGTGGCATGCATCTCCAACAAAGATCCAGCAGCAATGATAGACAAAGATTTTATATACGCGCAAGCGCAACAAGATCGCAGAAGAGGTGGGTTGATGCAAATCAAGAGAGTCGTCGCACGTGAGATTCTGGACAGCCGCGGCAACCCCACCATTGAAGTCGATTTGTATACCGATTCGGCGCACTATGGCCGTGCCTCCGTTCCATCGGGAGCATCAATAGGGAGGCATGAAGCGTTGGAACTGCGGGACGGCGGAAAACGCTTCCATGGAAAAGGTGTCGCCCGTGCTGTCAAGAACAGTATGGGACCAATCGCCGATGCGATTCAACGAGAGAATATCGAATCTCAGGAGAAAATCGATTCCATCTTGCTTGCGCTCGACGATACACAAGACAAGAGAAAGCTTGGCGCAAACGCGATGCTCGCCGCAAGCCTCGCCGGTGCACGGGCGCTTGCAATAGAACGCAGACAGCCCCTTTACACATCGCTTTGCATGGACACAAAGCAAAGACTCGTACTCCCTGTGCCGTTCTGCAATGTCATCAATGGGGGAAAGCACGCCGGCGGCAAGCTCAAGTTTCAGGAGTTCATGATCGCTCCAATAAAGGCAGGGAATTTTACGCAAGGCACGCAGTGGGTGAGCGAGACGTACCACACGCTTAAGGAGATTCTTGAAAAAAAATATGGAAAAGCGGCGACGCATGTTGGGGATGAGGGAGGGTTCGCTCCTCCAATCGAGAGTGCAACGCAGGCATTGGACCTTCTTGAGAAAGCGATTGCAGCAGCAGGCTACACAAAGAAGATCGCAATCGCGATGGATGCCGCAGCAAGCGAGTTCTATCAGAAGAAGAAAAGGACATACGCGATTCAAAAGGGGTTCACGGCAGAGAGACTTGTCGACCATTATTGTGCGCTTCTCAAATCCTACCCGATTGTTTCCCTCGAGGACCCGTTCGACCAGGACGACTATGCGCCATGGGCCGAGCTGACAAAAAAGACCAAAAAATCAGGAGTCCGGATCGTCGGTGACGACCTTCTTGCTACAAACATGCAACGCATCATGATGGCACGGGAACAAAAGCTCTGCAATGCGCTTTTGCTCAAGGTCAACCAGATTGGAACGCTCTCCGAGGGGATCAGCGCAGCGCGTCTTGCCCTGTCTTTGGATTGGAAGGTGATGGTCAGCCATCGCTCGGGTGAGACCTGCGACGCATTCATCAGCGACCTTGCTGTCGCGCTTGGGTGTGGACAGATCAAGCTTGGTGCGCCCTGCCGCGGTGAGCGCGTCGCGAAATTCAATCAGCTCCTGCGCATCGAAGAGGAGCTTGGAGCGCAAGCAACGTATGCACGATGGTAAAGACGCAACGCCTTGTCGTCCTCATCAGCCTTGACGGATGGGGTCTTCGCAAATCGGCGCATCGCAATGCGATCAGGGTGGCCGCAACGCCAAACATGGACCGGTTTTGGCATGATTTTCCGCACGCGGCACTTAAGGCCTCCGGCAAAGCTGTCGGCCTTCCTGAAGGGTTCATCGGCAATTCCGAAGTTGGCCACATCACGATGGGGGCAGGACGGCTTGTCCCCCACTATCTTTTGCATATCAACCAGAGCATCAGAAATGGCTCGTTCTTCAGGAACAAGGAGCTTTTGCACGCCATGCGCCATGCCAGAAAGAACAAGAGCGCATTGCACATCATGGGCCTTGTCGGGGATGCGGGTGTGCATGCTCACCAGGATCACTTGATCGCCCTTGTGCGCATGGCAGCAAGGCATGGCGTCAAGCACGTCTTTATCCATGCGATCCTTGATGGACGCGACTCTCCCCCCGGACGTGCCGGCCGTTATCTTGCGAAGATTCAAAAAGCGCTTGACGAAATCGGTGCCGGCCGCATCGCAAGCGTGTGTGGAAGATATTATGCGATGGACCGGGACACACGATGGGATCGGACTGAGCGTGCGTACCGCCTGGTCGCGCAGGGCATCGGCCTTTGCACGCGCACCTGGCGTTCTGCGATCAGGAATGCAAAGGCACAGGGCAAGACCGACGAGTTTGTCCCGCCAACGATCATCCTGCCAAAAGGCACCCACACAGTCCCCCATGTCCGCAAGGGGGATGCGCTCATCTTCTTTAATTATCGTTCGGACCGCGCACGGCAGATCACTCATGCATTTGTAGACAAGCGATTTAAGCCGTTCAAGCGACAACGCATCGCAAATCTTCGCTTCGTGTGCTTCACGGAATACGACCAGACAATCAAGGTGCCAGTCACGTTTTGCCCGCCAAAGGCGGCAGACATCCTTGGCGAGGTCCTCAGCAAAAAGGGAATCCGCCAGATGCGCATCGCAGAAACAGAGAAGTACGCGCATGTGACGTTCTTCTTTAATAATGGGCGGGAAAAGCCATTTCCAGGGGAGGACCGGATCCT
>CAZRZZ010000005.1:0-8341 GCA_964604755.1 uncultured Methanosarcinales archaeon
GAGTGGGACCGCGAAGCGTTCGACGGGCTCCATCGATGGGCGGAGACGAGAGCCGGCCTTGCGGTCACCGGACGGTGGGAGGAGAGCATCTGCCGCTACACGCCTGATTTTGACAATCCGACAGGCTTGATCCAATACCCCGGCTCCGGCCAGTTTGGCATCTGGATCGAAGGCGCAAAGACCGTGACGCTCAAGCGAAATGAATCCGAGCCAAGCCGGGGCGAACGCGTACAGAAGCTCTACAAGATTACGGGCTCGGTCATGCCGGCCGGACTCACTCATAATTCAGGAAAGGAGGGCTGCACGGATCGTGTGAAGTTCACGATCATGCTCGATGATGATATCATCGACCTTGGCGAGCCGGGCTTTGCGCAAGACATCGTTGATCTTAAATGTGATAGTACGCCATATTCGCTTGAGGGCCAAAACGCGCTGTACATCATCAGCCGCAGCAATTATGAGCGTGTCTGCTGGCGTTTCCAGGACACGCCGCTTCACGACTCGATTCGTGAGCAACTTCGCGATGGCAAGCTTTGCGCGCGCATCGTCGAATCCGGAACACCAGAAGACCTTGGCTGCAAGCAGGCAGGAGAAATCGACTGCTCAACAATCGAGTCCGCGCCAACTGAGGATGACTCAAGCCGCGGCGGCACCGGAGAACCAGAAGAGAATCGTCCTGCACCACGGCCGCCTGCTGAGGAGATCTAAAAAGAGGATGATACAATGAAAACTCTCGCTAAAAGCATCTGGACAACCTACAAGCAAAGCTGGGGAAAACTCTGGAGCCTTCGCGCGCTCTGGATCGTCCTTGCTGACAGCGCGTTCTACGTGCTGCTACTCCTGATCGCAGGCGTTGCGACGGACATCGCGGCTCAGCTTGCATCGTATGTCGCTCCCGGTATCAGCCCTGATCTTGCCGAGGCATTCCTTGCAAAACTCGTGGTGATCCTCGCGATCGCAGGGATTATCGTGTGGGTCGTCTGGACCGTGACACGTGCGGCCATTTGGCAGCTCCTAAGCTGGACACGATTCAAACCAGTTGTCTGGGCGCGTTTCTTTGGCTTGAATGTGATCTGGACCATAATTATGGCATTGCCGGTCTGGCTTCTTGCCCGTCGCGTCATCGCAGCGACGATACCGGGTACTATGGTCTCCTCGACGTTTGTCTATCTTCACTACGCGCTCATCTTTGTGCTTGCTTATTTTGGCTACAATGTCTTTTATGCATTTGTCAGGGAGCAGAAGGTCTTTGACGCGTACAGGAAAGGGCTTCTGCGCGCGTTTTTGGATGCTGCGTATCTTGTGCCGGCTTTCCTTGCGCTTGTCGCAACGATGGTCCTTCTTGGCCTTCTCAACCCGCTCATCGCTCGCCTGCCAGACATGGCGGCGGTTGCCGTCTCCTACGTCGTACTTTTTGGCTCGCTCACGTGGGCGAAGATCTACTTCTACGACGTGCTCGAGGGAGGGGCGCGCAGGCCAGCGGTGAAAGGACCTGCGAAGGCGAAAATGGCGAAGAAGAAATCGTAGATGGTGAAACTTTTGGTTATTCATTTTCCGCACTTTGGCACGAAAAAGATTGTAGACTAGTCAGATACGGTGCATATCGAGGCGCATGCTCACTGACTTTCGGTTCGGTTTCGTGTGGCGCGCATGCCTGTTTTCTATGAAGAGATGTTTTTTGTAGAAGCCGACTGAATCTGGAAGAGCGTCGACGGTGACAAAACGTGCGCCAAGAGCTGTTGCATGTTCTTTGACGCGATTGATTGTCCAGTAAAGCAGTGCCCTTCCATGCCCATGTCCTTGCTTTTGCTTTGCCACGGCAAGACGTGCAACTTTGATGCTCGGAAATTCGCTTAAGGAGAATCTGTCCTTGCTCGCTGCCCTTTTCTCTTTTTCATTGAGACGGATTGAATCAGTGCATGTTGTTACATAACCTAAGATAGTATCATCTTTATCAAAGATAACGATCGTGTTGGAAAATGATTCTTCTTTGTATGTCACTGCCTCAAACTTGAGGAAATCATTGAGCTCCTTATCTCCACAGTCAAACTCAGTGACATCGACTCGTGAACCTATCTCCTTCCATTCAAAATACATCATCGAGAACCCCTAGTCTTTTCGGCGTCGAAACTGCTTTGCCACTTTTGCCGCTTCTTTGAACATCGCTTTTCGCTCTTCCGGGTTTGGCGGGTTCGCAAGATCGGCAAGGAAGCGCTCTGCATCCTCGCCTTCAAGTATCGGAGTCGCTTCAATCGGATATGCCATACACATGGGTAGCCACAACTCCTTAATATGCGTTCCCCAAACATTTTCGGAAGATTTTCGAAGCAGGTCCTCTTGCGCTGGAAGCGTCGAATTCACCTTTCTGAAAGAAACCTTTATAAATATACTTTGCCCTTACAACATCGATGAAAAAGAGGGGTCAGATTACTGTCTTCATAATTGTAGGCATCATCATCCTCTTCACCGTCGCCCTCCTTCTTTTTGTCCAGCGTGAAAAAATCACGGAGTTTCTCACGGAGCCAATCGAGACGGTCCCAAGCCAATACCTGCCCGTCAAGAGCTTCGTCGAAGGATGCATCGAGAACACGGCGACGCAGGGTATCCTCCTTCTTGGCACGCAGGGCGGCTACATAAGTATCCCTCAATGGGCACAAGTCGATCCGAAAGCGTCGATACTGCTGACGCCTGATGGAGCTATCCGCATCCCGATGTGGTACTACCGTGACCAGCCGCGCGTGCCGACCCTTATCAGCATGCAAAACGAGCTGACCACGTACATCGGCAGGAACATCGATTTATGCCTGCAGAACTTCACTGCTCTTGCCGACCGCTTTGACATCAATGCAAGTGACCGAATCGAGATCACGACACAGATCGGCGACGAGTCAGTTATTATCCATGCGACATATCCCCTTGCCGCGACGCTTCTTGAAGAGCCGGAAGCAAGGCAGGTGATCACCGCATTTGCGGCAAGGGTGCCTGTTCGTCTCAAACGCATGCATGAGCTTGCCAAGGAGATCCTCAATGCCGAGAACGAGAAGGCCTACTTCGAGAACATCACGATCGACCTTATGGCAGCGGGGCCGGACATCCCGTTCTCCGATATGAAATTCACGTGCCAAAAATTGCAGTGGCGAAAGGATGAGATTGAGTCTGACATCAAGGACTTGCTTTTCTATAACCTTCCCCGCGTCGGCTTTGAGAACACCAATTATCCCGCCCCGACAAGCGTGTATGCGCAGGAGCATTTCATCCTTGATGCAACCAACCAGGACTACTCCGACCTTCGCGCAAGCGCGTACTACTCGCGCGACTGGTCGTTTGACATGACTGTGCGTCCAAGCCGGGGAAACATCATGAGCGCAAGCTTTGGCGAAGGCAACAAGAAATATCTGAGCTTCATCTGCGTCAATGTCTACCACTTCACGTACGACATTATTTATCCCCTGCAGGTCACGATCCGCGATGACGACGCGTTCCGTGGAGCCGGATTCTCATTCAATTTCGCAACGCCCGTCATGATCAACCATAATAAGCCCCAGCGCGAGAACTTCCAGGTCAACGTCTTCGAAGAGGTCGATTCTGGCCTCGAGTTCTGCAACGACGTGCGCGGTGAAGAGCACATCATCTATGCCACCGACCGACGATCGTTTGAGGAGCAGCGCGACGTGAACGTCACGTTCACGTGCATGAACACGTACGAATGCTATCTTGGCCAGACGGGTCTTGATGCGGGCGTCTATCGCCTGCGCACGAAACTTCCGGCGTTCTGCACGCCGGGCACGATCCGCCTTGAAAAGGCTGGCTACCTTCCGGTCGAAGAGCAGGTCGACGAAGACGATCGAAACGACATCTATATGACTCCTCTGCGCAAGCTTCCCTTCACCGTCATCAAGCGCCAAAGCATCAATGATAATCTTGGCGCTGAATCCGATCTTGCGCCCGGAGAAGCCGCCTATGTTTTTCTCACTGTTCCACAACATCCCGAATACACGATGTATCGCAAGTACAACCTCAGCGAGGCGGTGCCGGAGAACCCGGCAACACCAGAGCGGCTGCGCACGATTGGGATCCCCCGCGATGAGGGCCTTGTCTTTGACGTGAACATCATCCTTGTCAACGAGGACGAGGAGCTGATTGGCGGGTTTTTTGGCAACTGGACGCCGACGCTTGATGGGATCGAAGATGCCGAGCGCGTCGTCTTCCGTGCCATGGAAAAGCGCCCGCGCCCAATATCCGAGACGAGCAAGGGGAACCTGATCATCGGCCTGACAAACGGGACATACCAGACACGATTGGGGCCATACTTCCCATGAACAGCAGCACAACCAGGACAATCTTCAAAAAGAAGAGGGGCTTTATGCCTCGCAAGGTGATAGATGATGCGTAAGGTCCTCAAAGCGCTCCAGCTCATCGCCATTTTCATGGCTTATCTTGTGATGAGCCTCAGCGTTGTGCAAGCGGTGGCGATCTCCCATGACCCGGCTGCTGACGTGACTATCGGAGACGCGGATGCGGACATCGCAGGCAATGAGGCGACGATCCGCTGGACAACCGACGAATTGGTGATCGGCGCGATACGGTATGGGTTCACGCTCCCCCCATCAGACGAAGCAGCCGAAACGGATGCCGCGACCGAGCACGAGATCACGTTGCGCGATCTCGCGTTTGGCCGCGATTATTATTACGCGCTCATCGCAAGGACAGCCGACGGTGACATCATCGACGACGATGGGGGCCGCTACTACCGCTTCACGACGGGACCAGGCCCGGATCGGGAATATATCCCACCAGATGGTGAGGAGGGTGGCGAATCTGAAGCAGTGCCGTTCATCTCTGCAAGCGTGCCGCGCTATGTGCATCGGCGCAGTGTGAGCATCACGGGGCGCACGGCTCCGCGCGCGACCGTGCGCGTCTACATCAACGTGCCGGAAGATGCCGTCGGCGGTGTCAGCTATGACCTTGTCACAACATCCGATGAGGACGGCGGGTTCTCGTTCCCGCGCGTGCCTCTCTCCGATGATGATAATGTTCTCTTCTTATGGGCCCGCTCGCTCTCCGGCGAGGAGGGCCACCAACGCTATGAAGTCACAGTAGACAACGAACCACCAGTCGTGGCGGATTTCGAGCTTCCTGACGTCTCCAATTCCACGCGCCTTGCGCTCTCCGGCACGGTCTCCGAAGATGTCACAATCAACATCACAGTCGGCGACGCAAGCGAAACAAGCGCGCATCGCGCTGGCAATTTCATGATCGAGATCCCCCTTGAAGACATGGATCTCAACGAAGTGTCCGTCACGTTCACCGACGGCGCGGGCAACATGGTCGTGCGGCGCAGCACGATCTTTGCAAGCACGCAGGATCCGGTCATCTACCGCACGAACATTGACACGATCAGCCCGTCTTATGTGCGTGACGTGGTCATCGAAGGCAATGTCACGCCGCACAGTTACGTCGTCGTCTTTGTCAATGGAGAGACGACGCCGGACAGCTCCTGGCCGACGAGCGTCCGCGACATCATCAAAAATTTTGGCGAGATCGTCTCGGGCGACCAGTACGCGACGTACACGGAGGACGGCACGTTTAGGATTCCCGTTCTTCTCTCCCAGCAGGGCACAACCGAGACCCGCCGTGTCACGCGGGGAACGCCGGGAGCAACGGCCGCTGCGGGCATCGCGGAAGAGGTTGCGCGCGAGCGTGCGGCACAGACAGGGTTTGGGGGTTATGCGGCGACGCGTGAAGACATCGAAGGGCGCTACATCAACCGCATCGAAGTCGTCGTCATCAGCCGCACCGGACGCGCATCAAGCACGGGTGAGCGCGAGGTCATCTATACAAGATGCGGATTTGGCGGGGACTATGCGGTCGATATCAGCGATGTGACGCCGTCGATTGTGATCCCCGAGCACCTGCGCCGCGGCATGGCATTCCTTGGCTTCACCGTGCATCTCCAATGGCAGGGCGCAGGGCTTGAGCTTCGCCGCCCGACTCCGCGCATCACGCCGTACAGGTTAAACGAGCGCGATCGTCAGGAGTATGCGATCGACCCGGAGGAGCTCATCAGCCCGTCCACATCGATCGTGCCGCGCGTCAGCGACGATGGGAAGACCATATCCGTTCTTATCAATCTCAACCGCGTCAACTATTCGCAGGAGGACTTCGATGAGCTTGACCTTGAGGACCTTCGGCTCAAGATTCCGCTCATGCTTGAACTCGACTATGACACCGAGGTGTACGAAGGGCGCACCGAGCGGCGCGTGCAGCGCGAGTGCTGGGATATCAACACTGCGCTTGACGTGCAGGTCCCGGCAGACGTCGTGCCCGAAGGCCTTCTGACATGGAGCGTCGGGGCGCTCAACGACACGATCAATGTCATCGACAAGATCCTCGAGCCGCTGCGGATCATCACGCAGGTCACCTTCTATGTCTGTCTCGCCTCATGGATCGTCCTCTTCATCACGAAGGTGTATGAAAAATATACGTGCCTTGCAAACGGTGATGACAGCGACGACTGCCGATCCGCAAAGAAGACGACACGCGACGTGGACTACGGCATGCGCTGGATCTGCGACCGCATCTTCTGCCCTGCCGCGCCAAGCTTCGCGACATGGGCGTCGGCGCAGGCGCGCGGTGAAGGAGAGCTTGGCATCTCAAGCGGTCCGCGCGATCACCTGCAGGATCTCTGCAGCGAGGTCGTCAATGTAGGCTCAAGCCGCAGGGATGTGTCAGGCGCGACAGCAGGCCAGCGCGGTGTGAGCGTCACGAACGCGTTTTACGAGCAGGACGCGAACTGGAGAAACTTCCCGCAAGAAACCTGCGCAGACGAGTATGCCTACCAATGGGAGACATCGTGCATGCTTATGGACGAGCTTGCCGAATCGAGGTGCGTGAAGGCGCGCGCCGAGGGAGACACGGAAAAAGAGGCGCGCTACTGCGGCGGCTTCGCTGCGCGGGCATTCCGCGCCGCGACAAGCCTGTGCAGGGCAGACGAAATAAACCAGTTCCGTGCGGTAAGCCCGGTCGATCGCAATACCTATGAGTTCCGGCGTGAGGGCGAGCAGGGGCGCTGGTTCGGCCCTGTGCCGCATACCGAGCGTGTCGAAGAGACCGTCACGGAGGATGGCCGTACCGTGCAGCGAGAAACGACACGCCGCGTCGAGCGCCAGGGATGGGAGGCAACGCCCTTGTCCCAATCCGAGGTGCAGCGTCTTGAGCTTGCAGTAGAGCAGCGCGAGGACTACGTCGTCAATCCTGCCGATGACTTCTTCACGGCGCTTCGCTGCGCGTGCCTGCCCGCGATCCAGGGATACCTCCAACTATGGCGCAATATCCTCGAGGCAATCAAGCAATGCTTCCAGACCGTGCTCGCCGGCGGCGATGCGACCTCCGGCATGTGCCGCGCTGTCCTCACGACGTACCTGTGCGACTTCATCTTCAGCGCAATCTCCTGTTTTGTCAACGCGTTTGGCGCGGGATCCGGCACATCAACGACGGAATCGAGCCGCGGCATCGGATCATTCTTCCAGGCGCTGCGCGGAGCCGGATCGGACATCCAGCGCAGTGTGCAGAGCAGGTACGGTGCAAGCGAGCTTTATCGCACGATGTTTGTCGAGCGCCGCCTCGTGCACGCGGTCTGCCTCTTCGCGTTCACGGGCGACTGGGACCTTGACCTTGATCTTGCGCTTGGCGGGCTTGGCTCGATCCCGCTGCGAAGCGAGGGCTTCATCTACCCGGCGACGCGGCGCTTTGTGTCCTCCGACCCGACGCGGCAAGGAAGGACGACGCATATCTACCACGTCGGCGCAGGTCTTGCTGCCGGCGACAATATCAATTACCGTCTTGAGCTTGTCTGCAGCGCAACCACGCTGTGCAATCCTGATGAGGGATTCATCGGCGGCGAGTGCGACTGCTTCCGATCCGGCCGCGAGCAGGTCTATGACATCACGCGCGAGCTTGGGTCAGGCCGCCTCGATGCAGGTGACATCCTTGGACGAAACGAGGGAGATATTTATGTGCTCGTCCAGGACTCGCCCGTGCGCTACGACAAGGTGCGCATGCGATGGAGAAGCCAGCGCAACACGACTGCGACCGTCGGCCTTGACAGCGTCGTTGAGCAGCCAATCAGCCAGATCGGAGGAAATTCTCCTGCGGACTGTGGCTACAATGTCGGCCTTGGCGAATACCGCTGTGCATTCGATGTCGGCAGCCGCGGATACGCGATGTTCCGCACCGAGCCTCAGAGCGTCAAAGCGCAGCTGAACGCACAGGGCCAGCTAATCCCCGGGACAACCGCGGCACCATTTGTGCTTGGTGAGCGCATTGATCTTGTCTTTGATGT
>CAZRZZ010000005.1:8351-14742 GCA_964604755.1 uncultured Methanosarcinales archaeon
ATCCCACGCAGGAGCTTCCGTTCTTCCTTGAGTACCGCGTGCGCAACCATCGCGGTCAGTACCTTCCAATCACCGACGCGCCGGAGCGCGGCCAGGGAACAGACGCCGCCGTCTATCGGATCGCGCGCGACGGTATCACCAGCTTCCCGCGCGATGGCAACATCCCCGGCCTTGTTGTTTCACCATCCCATTTTGCTGCGACTGCAGGAGGGACTGGTGTCACTGCGCATTCCTACCCGGATGCGGGCAGACGGCCGATGCGCGACTTCTCCTACACCGTGGCCAGCGGCGGCGCGACAGAGGAGAGAGTCTGGTTCTACGTGCGCTTCGTCCAGGAAGGCGACACCGTGCGCTACGAGATGGGGCAGGCGCGCAACTATCGCACGGAAGGAACAGAAATCCACGTTGACCTTGACGCCGCTGAAGTGCACGGCATCGTCTCGGATGCCGGCATCGAACTGCCGCAATCCTACCGCGGCATCCGCATCACGCCGCGACGCATGAGCGGCCAGGAAACGCCCGCCGGCCTTGTTGGGCGAGCGCTTATCTTCCACTACGCGCGGCCGGGCACGACGGCCACTCCCGGCTGTGATTCGCAGGATCCGGTCACGTTCAAGGTCGAGCTCGAACTCAAGTATCCTACGACGAGTGAAGGACAGAACGTGATGATAACGGCGACAAACGTGATCCCAAGCTCCGAGACCGTGCGCGACCCGGCAGGGCAATTGCAGCGAAAGGTTGTCGATGTCCAGGTGCAATGCCGCGACCGGCCTTCTGTTCCGGAGTGCGTTTCCAACACGCGCGTCGGTGCAGAATGCACCTGCGGCGCACAGACCTGCAGTCCGACAGACAGCAGGATCAATTACTGTATGGAGGAGGATGGCGTGAAGAGTTGCACGTCGTACAACACGTGCGAGCCGCGCAATAGACTTGGCGTTGCTCCTGGCGAACGGCAAGCTATCACAGAATACAACTGGTGCGACTGTGATGGTGACTCAAATAACCGAATGGAATGTCCGCGCAGCGCGACATGCAATGAAATAACTGCAAGCGGCAACTGGCAATGCAGCAATCCCCGCATATTCGAACTTGTTCGGCCCCCGCAGCCGCCTACACCGGCGCCGTCAGCGCGTATCGAACGGCCTGGCTCGGGAGTCGACAGGTGGACACCGGATATTCAGGCGGTCTGCCAGGGCGATACAAATTGCGTTGCGCTTGTCAAAGCGTTCATGAGATCAGAATCTGGCGGGAACCCCTATGCAGTTTCCTGGTCGGGTTGTGCGGGGCTTATGCAGTTCTGTTACACGACTGCAGAGGGTATGGATGTTTTCTCCCCAGGACCGCTGCAGAACTGCTGCGAAAACTATGTGAGAACACCCGACAGGACTGTCCCAAACAGGTGTATGACTTCACAAAATCATTGCAAAGACCAAGGCTATACGGATATCCGTTTCCACCCGCAAAGAAATATCTATGCCGGGGCAAGCGCGCTGCTTAGGAAACAGCGTGATAGCAGGGTCAGGGGAAACATATACCTTCTTGCAGTCTCGTACAATGCAGGCATGGGCATCGTGCCACACGTTGTGACCCGACTCGAAGGCAGAACCCCAACGCCGGAGAACATCGAGCCGATCATGCTTGCTTCTCTGCTCGATCACCCCAATTATCAGAGGTGGGATAGAAGCAAGCTGGAACAGAAAGCCCGAAATATGGTTCCCTACATGAGAGGTATTGCGCGACGGTATGCCGAAGAATACGGTGGAGTGTTTGCGGGTGCCGGACAGCTCCCTGAGATGCGGGCGCTGCCTGCTTTTGAAAGCATATCCTTCTCTGGGCCGGAAGCTATAGCAGAGCCGTCCGCA
Source organism: uncultured Methanosarcinales archaeon (assembly GCA_964604755.1). Classification (GTDB taxonomy): domain Archaea; phylum Nanobdellota; class Nanobdellia; order Woesearchaeales; family UBA12501; genus CAZRZZ01. The sequence continues at coordinate 10,214 of CAZRZZ010000005.1, forward strand.
ATCCGCGAACAAATAGAAGCTGAAGAGGAGCTGCCGCGCATCATCGTTGTTGGCCACAGCTTTGTCGAATCCGAGACTGCGCCGCTTGTCGTCGCTCTCGAAGAGGCGATCGGCAAGGACATCGTGGCCGCCGGACGCCGCGGTTGGACCGTTCCGCGCTGGATGAGTGCCGGCGACGCATCCGATGTCGTAGCCGGGTACTCGGTCGTCCTTGTCGTGCTCAATAACCAGCAGCGTCACGTGAGCGCGAGTGACATTGTTACGCTGGATTCGCGGTTGGGGGCGAATGGAGCCCGGGTCATCTGGATTGGTGATGCGCCGCGACCGGAAGGCAACCCGTGGGATGGGACGGAGCACTACCAGTGGGATGCGCTGCATGAGGCTGCATTTTCCGGAGTCGAATTTGTGCTTGCCGAAGACTGGGACATGCCGCCGGAAGGATATTCAGCTGTTGACGGAAGGGATCGAGGGCTCCACATCACACGAACGGGCGCACGGATATGGGCAGAGCGCCTCGCTCCATTGCTTCGTGAGCGATTAGCCGCCACATAGAGATAGCGAGAAGAGGAGGACAACCGATGGCTTTGGTGATATCTGTCGTTGACGATGTTAAGCGCGCATGGTCTTTCACCCTTGCGCGCCGCAGGGACATTGCGATAATTGGCGTCATCGACCTCGTCTTTTTCCTGTGCTTTGCCGCCGCACACTATTTTATCATTCGTATGCTCCCTCATCTTCGGCAGATCAACGAGCTCATCGCAGAGAACGCAGGGGCGCTCGCTTTGGCATTCGGAGAGGCAGGCCCTACATTTCCAGTCGCCGCATTCCAGGACGCGTTTGGCGCCATCCTCGAAAACATTGCTCTGTTCATCGTATCCGTCTTTATCGCATGGTGTGTTGTCGAAGGGTACGCCTGGTACCGGGCACACGCGCTTTTGGGCATGAAGATACACGCGGGAACATATCTTGCCAGGTTCTCCATCTTGAGCCTTGCATGGCTTGCGCTCGCCGCGATCATCAGCGTTGCCGTTTTGCGAGCCGCGACGCTTTTTGCTGTCGCGAGTCTCTCCGGTGTGCCATCCTGGACCGGGCCGGCATTCATAGGGATTCTTGTCCTGCTCGTCAGCTATGTCGTGGTTATGGGGTATCTTCTCTGTGCAACGCATGCGATCACCAAGATGCCCCTGTGGACAACGGTGAAGAGAAAAGCAGGCGTGTTCCTCGCCGGTGCTGCCCTTATCGCTGCTGCGCTCATCATAACCGGTCTTCTTGGCAAGACTGTCGCGGTCATCGCGCCGCTTGGCATCATCTTCCTCGTCATCCCAAGCGTCGTGTTTGCGCGCATTCTGCTTATTATGGGACGATAAAATGGAGATATGGTTCTGGCTTGCGGTTGTCGGCTACCTCTTCTACGCGATATCCTCCTTGATCGACAAGTACCTGATGAACATCAGGCTTGGCCCGGTACAAACGGACATGTTCAAGATGCTCTTTGACGGCCTCGTCGTCCTTACTATCGGTATGATCTTCTTTGGTATCGCAATCACGCCGCGCCTTGCGCTCTGGTCCCTGCTCCTTGGTGTGCTCTACGCCTCAGCCGGCATACTTTATTATAAGGTATTGCAGAAACGGGATGTCGAAGAAGTCGTCCCCTATCTCCAGTCTGCGGCGATTCTCTTCTTGTTCATCACCTCAGCGGCCCTGTTCAGGGAAAGCGTGACGTTCACCCAGATTTTTGGCGTGTTCCTCATTATCGCCGGCGTCTGGTCTATCCTTGCCGGCGGATTTAGCATACCAAAGATTGACCGCACCATTTGGCTTGTCCTGGTCATCGTCGTCATCGCTGGCGCATACGCGCTTCTTGTCAAGAAACTCCTCTTTGATGTCCGCCCGGTCGACCTTGCGATCACGATGTATTTCTCGGCAGCATTCGCCATCGCGGTGTACCAGGCTGTCCGTGGGCGGTGGGAGAAGTTCAAGGTGGACAAGCGCACACCCCGGATATTCTTTGGCGCAGTGTTTGGCGGGCTTGGCACGCTCATCTTATACTCTGCGCTTGCTCTTGGCGATGCGTCACGCATTTATCCGATGTCAGGTCTTGAGAGCGTGTTCGTCTTCGTGCTCGCGGCGTTATTTCTGAAGGAGAAGTTCAGCTGGAGCAGATTGGTTGGTGTTGTGCTCGTTTGTTCTGGCATCGTTCTTGTGCCGATATAAAAGAGAGTAAAAAGTTATTGGTCGAGCTCACGTACGCTAACGATGTTCTCATACTGCGAGAAGAGCGGGATCCGCCAGCCATACGTCTGAAACTCGTATCGGCGGCCTTCCTCAAGCCCGGCCTGGACGTCGGACGAATCGAGCTTTCCTTCCAGCAAGGAGTCCGTGTTCTCGAATACACGTACTCTGCCATCATCAAGCTGGGTGAATACAAGATAGCGGTCATGGTCATTGTCACGCTTGACTTCAAGCCTGGTGACTCGTCCCCGGTATGTTTCCCGGTCAACATGCGGAACTGCTGGGCACGTCCCTGCGCCAATGAATGCGATTCCTAATAGAACTGCCGGAGCCCATCTTTTGCTTACCATAATCTCCCTCCAATATGGTATTGTTGATTGTTCCTTTTGTGTTCATATCTCGGATTATAAATTTTGTGCCGACATCAGATATTGTCTGTTTTCTTTTCGGCGGGCTTCTTTGGAGAGAAGCGACACGGGCGCATAGCCTGGAAAACCTTTTTGTTGGATCAAGTCGAGCAGCGCATCGCCGAGCGGGAGTTTCGAGTCGCGCAATGCGATATAATATTGGATAAGGATGTTTTGGTTAAGATACTTCTGTGCCACTTCTTCAGAGAGCGCGATGACTCCTGTCGCCTTCTCCTGGACCGCATATGCGAACCCCTCATTGATTGCCTTGACGCGAAGATCATTAAGGCCATTGACAAGGGACTCTCCACGTTTTCTTAAATGTGCGCGGACCCGCGCTTTGAGTTCAGTATAAAACTGATGATGGGCGTGCTCATGGATAAGCGCTGCAATGACGCCGGTGCAGTTCTCTATCGCAAGAAGATCTTCAAACGGCTGCTGCCGGACAAGCATCATCTCAAGAGTGTCCTTCTGTGCTGTATCAGGATAGTTGGTGATGTTTTCAAGAAGATACTTGTGCACGCCAACGCTGTGCGTCTTTGGATCGTACACGGCAGGTGCAGGGTACGATCGGGGCGCGGTGTAGCAGAACACGCTTGCTTGTTGGACAGGGCGGCCGGTGACTTTAGTGACAAGCACACGGGCGTAGCCAGCGGCCTTATCGAGCAGGCGATAGTTTCTTGCATCAAGGTCATGATGGGTGAGCTTCACATCGAAAGGGAACATGAAGAAGGAGGGAAAAGAGAGTCTATTTAAGGCTTACGAGCGATTGCGGTATTCTTTGCCGTGCAATGCATCCTCGCCAAGGTTTGAGCGATACTCTGCAACTTTGGCAAGCTTATGGTATTTCTTGAGTGGCTCGGCCGCTGCGCTCATGCCTTTCTTGTCGCCCTTCTTTTCTGCCATGTTGAGCTGAGCGTGGTATTCGTTCGCTTTGGTTTCGAAATACTCATGCAAGAGCCGCTCATTGTTAACCTCTTTTTCCACACCTGCCGCGTGGCCCATCTCGTGCGTGAGGACATATTCAAGCGCCTCCTCATCGCTGAGGCCGTACTCGCGTCCCATCTTTTGCACCCTCGTGTCGAAATCACGGTTTCCAAGAAGCAGCGTGAGGTAGTCATTTTTTGCGATCGCCGCGACAGTATGTTCGCCAAGGGGGGCAGATCCGATGCCGTCAAGCTTTGGTTCTCTTCCCTTCTTCTTGAGATACTGGATGAAATCTTTTCCTTCCCGGGCAAGATATTTTTCAACGTGCGCTTCGATGCTCGCGATCTGGCCGCGGTCATAATTTCCGTGCTGGTCCTCGAGAATGCGTCCGTCATTCATCCGCGCGGCCAGGCCGTGGATCTTCACGTCGTGGAGAAGCTCTCCAAGGTCTATCGCTGGTCGAAGTACTGCCCTGTTGAAGCTCGTCGCGTCGACGCCCGTGCTGATTGCGTATTGGAGTCCGTGTGGCATAATGATCACTAAGGGAGCTAGAAGATGTTGGTGGTTAAATAGAAATGGGGGATTGAGAAAGGAAGAGTGGGAAGAAAAAGTCAAATAAATTAATGATGGGCTGGATGCGCATGAACCGATCCTGTATGATCCTCTTTAAGGATCTCTCGGTCGCGCAGCCAACTCAATTCAATCTCGCCGCGCTCGTACTTGTGGAGCGCCGCAGCGACTGCATCATCAAGCGTGGCACTGCCAAGCTTGACCTTATCTGCAATTCCAAGATAATCAAAGATCCCTTCAACATCCCCGGGCGTGACGCTTTCGTGAACATACGGGGTGAACTGTTGTGAAATTTGCCGTATATGGCTTCCGACGACCTGGTTCTTATGGAAACCAACATATTCGTCTTTCTGTTCTTTCACGAGATCTTTGAGCTGCGTCGATGAGACACCT
>CAZRZZ010000005.1:14752-22176 GCA_964604755.1 uncultured Methanosarcinales archaeon
ACACCTGCAATCAAGGCGAAGAGCTGAAACTGATGCATCTCATCATTGGCCACGGCATCGCCAAACTGTTCCTTGATTTTACCTTCATAAAATGCGACAAGCGCCTCGCGGAACGCCTTGTTTTTTTCAGGATCCTTGAGGAGCTTGAAATCATATGACCACTTTCCATTCTCATCTTGATTTCCGATGGTCTTTCCTGCTTCAACAAGAGCTACATAGTGTTGCATCTCTGCCGTGTTCTGATAAACCCTGACGGCATCCGATCTCTTATAGAGCTGCTCAAGCTTTTCGTGAACTGGATTTGATGCGTGTGTCATGCTTTGGTCACCGGTATTTCAGGGGGCTTCGCTATTTTTTAAATATATGTTGTGGGTAGTCGTCAGGAGTGAGATAAAATCGTCACATACCCTAACTAAACTACTACTGAAAAGAAGTAAATAATACTTATATTTAAATATTACTGTTCTATTTATAAATATGATTCGGGCTGTCTATTTCTTTTGCTTTTTGACCGCATAGTGCTCGCCTTCCACATCAGCGTAGGTTATGGCTCCGCGGCCTTTGTCGTACTTTCGGAGAAGCTTGATGGCGTCTTCTTTTTCCATGGCCTTTGGGTTTATCAGATCATCTGCGCCGATATATCTGACGATGTCATCGATGTGCCCCTCTTCGGGCTTGATATGCTCCGTGGCAAGCGGGCGGAGCTGCTCCGTCACGCGTTGACTTAGATGTCTTGCATTTTGGGTATGCTCTGTAATTTTATAATTGTCCTTATGGGCATCAATGATCCTGCGAAATTGGTCGCTTGAGGTGCCGACGTATTGGTTAAAAAGCATCTCATTATAGAAATGCTCTTCCTCTTCTGATCCGAACTTATGGTCTCCTTTGACGCCAAGCACCTCTTTTGCCTTGGTGAGATAATGTTTGACCATCGTATCTGTAAATTTCTTTCGGGTGTCTTTGTCACGGAGGCGTTCCATGATGAGGTTTCCTTTGTCATCCTTGAGGTGCTTGTCCGCTGCTTTGTGATACGCATTGATGTGTTCAAGCTCTGTTGTATCACGGAGGATGTCGATTTTTCTGTCGAGCTTATAGAATTTCTCAATGTGATCAGGTGGTGAGTCTTTTTTCTCTTTTGCCATCGCTATCGCCTCGTCGAGTGGTGCTACGAGCAAGGACCTTGGCGATTTTAAAGCTTGTTGTTCTCAGGGTCCTGTCCGGAGAGTTGGGACTCAGGGCACGAGCGCGCTCTTTCTGCATAGGGAAATGACGTGTTTCCCAAGGATCCGGTCTTTGGACGTACACTCGTAAAGGTCGCTTGACGCTCGTGTCCCGGGGATTCCGGACAGAGCTTGTTCTCAGGTTGTAATCGGTTCGTGACAAAAAGCGAAGATTTCAAATAGGGGTGTTTATGACGCCAAGACATGCCTGAGTTCGAGAATCTCGATCATTTATCTGAGCATTATGCATGCATCCCTATTCCGACACCTATCGCCTTCCTCGCAATGGTCCAGAGCAAACAGACGGGCTTTGAGTATCAGCTTCTCGTCCAGCCGCGGTATGATGAGCAGACAAAGTTTGTTATGGCCAACCAATTCGTCATCCAATACCTCCGTCAAGGAAAAGATGAATATGTGACCGTCAAAGGGGAATGGTCAAGAGAGCTTGACAAAAACGAGACGCATGCAAAGAATCTTTTTGCAATGATCCATGCAGCAAAAGAGATCGATCCGCTTGTAGAATCTCTTCTTGTGCCAATTCGGGAATCCTTTGATAAAGCCGCATCAAAACGTATTGGCACACTTCCTCCAGCACAGCTTATCGAATATCCTCTTTGTGAAACGTATCGATGGGACCTTCGCTTAGCTATTCGAGTCTTGGCGTATGCGACAGGAGAAGAATGTCCATTGACCAGACCGGAAAAAATTGTCACGCAGGCGCTGCCCGAGAGATTGGAACCGTCTGCGTTTCTTCCTATACAGAGTGTTCTTGGTGCGCAAAAGAAAGGACAGTTTCTACCTCAAGAAAGCCAGAAGCCACCCGAAGAAAAACCACGGGATTCTCAGATTTTTGTTACACGCAGGATGCCAGCAAGAGGGGAGCTTGAGGAAATGGTCGGCATAAATAAGAAGTTAACCACGAAGTGATCCAAACCACTCCCTCATCTTCACTGCCGCGCGGTGCGCGCAATGCAGGGTGTAATCGTCGCCCGCCGCGATTATCAGTCCAAGCTCGGCGAGGACGCGGGGCACAAGGTATGGTGTGATGAGCGCATCGATTGGCCGGTCATCGAGCTTGTGCAGGTTCTGTGCGCTCACGAATGCAAACTGGTGGAGCATGAAATCAAGCTCGCCTTCGTCGGGAGCGACAAGAGAGCATTCATCGATATGCTCAAGCACGACGGCGGCAAGAGCGTCGTTATTGATGCGGCGCACGGCCGTGCGGTGATGCCCGTCGATGATATAAAAGCCGCTCTCCACTTCCTTCAGGCAGATCGGCGGAGGATTGCCATCATACTCGTACAAGAAGAGCGAACGGGCCAGCTTCTCCGGATCAAGCGCGCTAATCGTCGGGATGACATCCTGCGCCCTCACGGTGATCTCTCGTATCTTTGGCATCTTTGTCCCGCTCCCTGTTTAAACGCTCGCATGATTTTTTTGTCGCGAACGTATATACTTGAAAAGCTATTTTGATAAAAAGCATGATACCTCTATATAAACACTCTGATTTTTTTGGCAGAAGAGCAATACCAAGGAGAGATACATCACGATGGCAAAGAAGACAGCAAATGTTCCCGCAAAGCAACCCTCTGTAAAGGCACAGGCCGAGGAGATGCTGCAAAAACTCCCTCCTGAGGTAAAGGAGAAGCTCGAGAAGATCAAGACGCAGCTCGACAAATTCCAGCACGAGGTCGTCAAGAAATTCGACAAGTACATCATGGGCATCGCGCTTCTGCCGCCGCCGCGTGACGTGAAGCCCGAGGAGAAGGACAAGATCTTCACGCTCATCCTCGTTGATGATAGCGACTCGAAGAAGATGGGCAAGTTCGAGCTCAAGGACAAGCTTGGCAAGATCATCGAGAAGACTGCGCAGGACATCGACAAGAACATCGTTCCGCAGACTATCATCTTAAGCGAGCTTTGGCAGTCCTGCTACGACGGCAAGACCGAGCTTCTCCGGACAATCAGCCTTGGCGCGCCTGTCTTCGACCGCGGCATGCTCGCCGCGATCAAGATATCCGAGATCCACAAGGAGATGGTCCTCAAAAAGTTCGAGAAGTACATCGTCAGCTACGTGCTTGCCGGATCGCTCGTCCAGGGGAAGGCGACGCCGGAGTCCGACATCGACGTCTTTGTCGTCATCGACGATACGGACGTCAAGAAGATGACGCGCGCCGAGCTTAAAGACAAGCTTCGCGCGATCATCATAGGTATGGGCATGGAAGCCGGCGAGATGACGGGCATCAAGAACAAGATTAACATCCAGGTCTACATCCTCACCGACTTCTGGGACAGCGTCAAGGAGGCGAACCCGGTCATCTTCACGTTCCTGCGCGACGGCGTTCCGCTTTACGACCGCGGCATCTTCATGCCGTGGAAACAGCTTCTGCACATGGGAAAGATCAAGCCAAGCCTTGAGGCCATCGACATGTACATGAGCACGGGCGAGCAGATGCTGCAGCGCATCAAGCACAAGATCCGCGACATCGGCATGGAGGACACGTTCTATGCAATCCTCACCCCAAGCCAGGCGGCGCTCATGATGCATGACATCGCGCCGCCGACGCCAAAGGAGACGCCGCAGCTCATGCGCGACATCTTCGTCAAGAAGCTTGGCCTTCTCGAGGACAAGTACGTCGACATCCTCGAGCGCAACATCAGGATCCGAAAGGAGCTTGAGCATGGCACAAAAAAAGACCTTACCGGAAAGGAGATGGACGATCTCATCACGGACGCGGACAAGTACCTGCACCGCATCCGTCGGCTTTTCACGCAGATCGAGAAGATGCGCGAGGAGGAGAGCGTGCTTCACATGTATGAGAACGTCGTGACGATCATCCGCGACGCCCTGCGCCTTGAGGGCGTCGAGCGTGTCAGGAACGACGAGATCCTCAAGCTCTTCGAGACGCACATGATCCACCTTGGCAAGATCCCTGAGAAGTACCTTCGCGTCCTTGACGACATCATCAAAGCGAAGAAGGATTATGATGTCGAAAAGCTCAACCGCGCCGAGGTCGCAAACCTGCGCAAGGAGATCGACCAGTTCATCCGCTTCATGGTCGAGTACCTGCAGCGCAAGCGCGGCCGCGAGATCGAGCGCACCAAGATCCGCGTCAAGCACGGCGACAAGTACGGCGAGGTCGTCATGCTCGGCGACGTCGCGTTCATCGTGCACGACCTTGACAATCCGGAGAAGGGCCTCAGCAAGGCGGAGATCAAGAAAGACGGCTCGCTTGGCGCTCCCTCGGCGGCAAGCTTCGAGGAGTTCGAGAAGGCGATTACCCAAATCGAGATCCCCCCAAAGGTATTCATCAAGCAGCCGATCTTCAAGGACCTTGCGGATATCTTCGGCTCTGATGTCGAAGTACTGATCAATTATTAACCTGTCTTTTTCCTTCCTTTTTTTACTTCTTTTTACCGCATTTTTGAATCGTGGACAACCGCCAGCTTTTTATTCTTGCACTGTTTGGCGTTGTCCTCATGGGAATGGCAAACGTGCTCATCATCTGCGGGACATGCAAAAAAGCCTCCCCCCTGCCCGAGATGAGCCTTGCAAAAAACGGGCAGGACATGATCTGCTCTGTATGCAGGACGGCTAAGTTTGGTCCTATGGGGTCAGTCCCAAAGGAAAAGGCAAAAAAAGAGGGGCAGGACCAGGATCGACCTGTTTTCTTCTTCCGTCAGTGACGACGGCAGTAACTATAAAAATCCGTTTCTCTTTAGGGAAGGTGGTGAAACGATGAATGCCACATCGTACGTGTGTTTTGGATGCAAGAGACATTTTCCGATAAAGGAACTTCGCTACGACAGCAAGGGAAATAACCTTCTGTGTGCATCTTGTCGGGAGGCGTTCGCACGACAGCAGCCGGGGGAGAGGCGCACGGTGCAGCTGCCAAAAACGCCGCCCGTCATGCCGGCACGACCAAAGGAGGCGCCGCAACACAAAGCGCCCGCCGTGCCGCAGCGGCCCAAGTTGCGCGCAGAACTCGATGAGGATATCAAGTTACCAAGCGCAAACCCACCTGTGGCATCATCGATGCGCTATCGCTGCTATGCATGCAACTACGTGTTTGTCCGGTCCACAAAAGTGGAGGGCGTCTGTCCGTATTGCTCAAAGAAGGGAACGATCCGCTCCGACCGCGGAGGCGGGTATAACCCTGCACTTGACTTCTGATGAAACAATCTCTTGACCATGGACACTACTCCGATGAAGCTTGAAGAGCGGGCAAAAGGCCTGTTTCTCGATGGGCGCCGCGTCGTCGTGAAAATGCAGGGAAAATTCACGGAGATCCGGCTTGCTCTCAGAGAAGGTGAATGTCCGGAAAGGCGCGACGTGTTCACCATACCTGAATGTCCGGGCGAGTGCCATGGATGGTATGCGCGCATCGCGTTTGACGACACCGGCACGTTTCGTGCCGTCGTCGGCCTTGCAGATGTTGGCGAACCCTATCTTCGCCGGGATGTCGGGAGATGCATCGGTTTGCAGACGGACAAAGAACTTCTTAATTATATCAAACACCCCGACGTGATCTGGCAGGATCTTATCGTGAACGATGATGTGCGCGGAAGGCAGGCGATGTACGACGGCCAAGAGCTCATGCGCACATACACCTGCTGCACATTCGCGATCCACCCCGGAAATGAGGGGAAGTTCGACAAGGAGGTCCGTGTGGTGACCGACAACTTCGAGCGCATTGTGTTGTACGCGGCAGCACACAAGCATATCAACAAATAATTTAATAAATCTTTTTTTCTCCCTTCACGTATGGACATTGAAGAGCGAACAGACGGGCTCTACCTGCTTGGCCGCAAGCTTGACGCATATAAAATACCAAATTCCAGTGTCTTGCAGGTCGACCTCCGCCTCACGAGCGGGGACTGTCCCGAAGGTCGCGTCGGCGATGCGGTCCTGGAATGCCCTGGCGATTGCCAGAACACATACCTCGCATTCCTGTTCAGCGGCGATGAGCTCATTTCTATCGGCGAGCTTGCCAAAGGAAACAAGTCCTACGTCAACATAGATGTCGCGGCTCGGTACGGGGCGCATGATCTTATCGACGTGAAGCGCCTCCTGCGCAGGCCTGACTTGCGCTCACACCGTATCCAGCACGGTCGGGGGATCGAAGTGCTCATCGACGAGCACATCCTCCTTACTCATTTTGACAAGTGCACATTCTATCATGTTGGGTCCGGCCTCGAGCAGGTCTACGCGGCCGAGCTTGCATGCGTCCTCTCCAGCCTTGACCGCATCCGGGCTTATGCGCGGCATGAATGGCCGCCAGAGGTCGGACGGGCACGGCAGGGCATGAATTAGAGGGCATCTCTCCATATTAAAAACTGTCTCCACTATCTATTTATATTCCGCCTTCTTTCCCGATCATATGGAAAAGACACTTCCCTGTCAAGGATGCCGACGCAGGACTCCTGTCACGGAACTCAAATATGGTCCGGAAGGCACGCATCTCCTCTGTGCAGACTGCAAGGCAGGCGTCCAAAAGAAGCCCGAGGCGAAGCTTGCCAAGCCGCGCGATATCGAGGTGATGGGGACCGATGAGCGCGCAATCGGTTCTCTGAAGACGATACGATATCGCTGCCGCGCATGCAACTATCCATTCACGCGCTTCTCCAAGATTGATGATATCTGTCCCTACTGCAGCGCGCGCGGCACAATCGTCGAAGAGAACGAATTCTCACCGCTCTCGGACATGATCGATTATGTCTGACCCCGCTCCCCGGGTTGGATGCCGACAAGGCGCTGCAAGCTCATCGCTTCTGCATATTCTTTGATCGCATGATAGCGTGCGTGCAGGATGTGCAACGCGTCAAGAATCTGCATACGCGCATATCGTGGATACCCCTCATTGCGTGCAAGATACACATTATGGCCGGGATGCAGCCTCTCAAGTATCGCCCGGAGATGGGACTGCTCTTTTTGGGATGGTATAGCGAACCGCGCCGGCGGGATGCCACTCTTGCTCAGATTAAGGATTACCTTCTCCTCGAGGTCCGTTGCGCCCCAATACATGCGCGACGATGACATAGCATAGACGACTGCATGGCGTCGCTCGTCGATACGGGAGAGCGGAATAATGTGGCTCAAGTGGTGCCCAAAGCTCTTGCCTTCCAGGAAACGAAGAAAGCGGAACGGACTCGAGGCAAGAGCGGTCACTTTAGCCCGGTAGTGCAGGGCGCGATGCTGCCTTT
>CAZRZZ010000006.1:0-12036 GCA_964604755.1 uncultured Methanosarcinales archaeon
TCCTATGCAGACAGAGCGCAGCAGTGCCCCTAATTTCACTTTTAGGACAGAGCCAAACCACCCGCAATCTTTATAAACCACCCCCTTATCCCGACTTTCATCAGAGCCCGAGTCCAAGCAATTGGGCGCATCAGAGGGTTTGCAAGTGATATTTGCAGACTTCTTGGGCTTTTTATTGGGGAAAACAATCATGGCAGAGCAGGAATTTCGGCACATCGTCCGCATCGTCAACACAGACCTTGACGGGAATAAGCCTATTTTGCACGCCCTTCGGAAGATCAAAGGGGTTTCTTTCATGTACGCGAACATGGCCTGCTCGCTTTCTGGTATTAATAAGACCGCAAAGACGGGATATCTTAACGATGCGCAGGTAGGCAAGCTTGACGAGACACTGCGCAACCCGGTGAAGTTCGGCGCGCCAATCTGGATACTCAACAGGCGAAAAGATGTCGAGACTGGTGAGGATTCGCATCTCATGCTTGGTGATCTTGACTTTACAAAATCAAATGACATCAAGCGCCTGCAGATGATCAGGAGCAGAAGGGGCATGCGCCATGCGGCGAAACTGCCGCTACGCGGCCAGCGCACAAGGTCCAATTTCCGCAAAAACAAAGGCAAGGTTCAGGGCATCGGAAAGAAGAAAGCAGCCACCGAGCGCAAGTAACCAAGTCAAGCGATAAAACGAAGGGACACCACAGGTCAGCATCATGGGAGATCCAAAGCACTCGCATAAGACATACCAGAAGCCATCGCATCCGTGGCAGAAGGAACGTATCGTCGTCGAGACAGAGTTGCATAAGGAGTACGGCGTCAAGAACAGGCGCGAGATATGGAAGATGCGGGCCGTCCTGCGCAACTTCTCGAATCAGGCAAAGAAGCTCATCGCTGCACGCGGCGACCAGGCGGAAAAAGAGCGCAAGCAGCTCATCGTTCGTCTTCAGAAGTTCGGGCTTGTCGACGCGTCCGCAACGCTCGACAATGTCCTCTCCCTTACAGTACGCGACCTCATGGAGCGCCGCCCGCAGAGCCAGGTGTACGAGAAGGGGCTCGCACGAACGCAAAGACAGGCACGCCAGTTCATCACGCACGGGCACGTCGTGGTCGGGGATACGATGATGACAAGCCCGTCCTATCTCGTGCCGCTTTCTCAAGAGACGATGCTTTCCATCGTCCCAAATTCGACGCTTGCCGATCCGGAGCATCCAGAGAGGCGCATCATCTCCGAGAGCAAAGCAAAAAAAGGGGCGGACGAAGCGTCCAAAGAAAACAGCGAAGAAGGGACCACATCGCAAAGCACTGCAAAGGGACATTCAACCACGCAGACTAAACAGCACGAAGCTTAAGGTATGATCACGATGGCACGCGAATCATCATCACGGGACTCACGATCACGAGACTCCAGACCACGGGAACAAAGGGGGGGGTTCCGCGGAGGCTTCCGGTTTGAGCAGGACAACCGGCGCGGCCCGATAAATTGGGGAATATGCCATATCTACTCTTCATACAATAACACCATCATCCACATTACGGACATCACTGGAACAGAAACGATTTCAAAGGCGTCCGGCGGCATGGTCGTCAAGGCCCACCGTATGGAGTCAAGCCCGACTGCCGCAATGATCGCGGCAAAACGCGCCGGCGAGGGTGCGCTCGAGAAAGGCATCAACGGCATCCACGTCAGGATCAAGGCGCCAGGAGGACATAACGGCCCAAACAATCCAGGCCCTGGCGCACAGGCTGCCGTGCGTGCGCTTTCCCGCATGGGTCTTCGTATCGGTGTCATTGACGAGGTCACGCCAATCCCGCACGACTCATGCCGGAAAAAAGGAGGCAAGCGAGGACGCCGTGTATAAACAGCGCGAACCAATAACGTGAAACACATGGAGATCCGAAAACTCACCGAGGACAAGAAGCAAGGGCGCATCGCGTTCCTGCTTAAGGGGTCCGATCCCGCATTTGCGAACACAGTCCGCCGCCTCATCATGGACGAGGTGCCGACGATGGCGATCGACTCGGTGCAGTTCCGCCAGAACAGCAGCGCCCTTTACGATGAGATGATCGCGCACCGCCTTGGCCTTATCCCGCTCACGACGGACCTTTCCTCTTATACGCTCAAGGATGCATGCTCCTGCAATGGCGAGGGCTGCGCAAAATGCCAGCTCACGCTCACACTTAAGGTAAAAGGCCCAGCGACGGTCTACGCCAAGGACCTGCAGAGCAAGGACCCAAAGGTTAAGCCCGTCTATCCGGAGATGGTCCTCATCAAACTCCTCAAAGGGCAGGAGATCGAGCTTGAAGCCACCGCCATACTCGGCAAAGGAAAAGAGCATGTCAAATGGTCTCCCGGGCATGTCTGGTACAAGTACAAGCCCGTCATCGACATCAAGAAGAATCCAGAGAACGCCGAGGAGATCGCGCGGCGCTGCCCCGTCGATGTCTATGACGTCAAGAACGGAAAGCTCTCCATCAACAAGGACAATTACCTCGCCTGCACGCTCTGCGGAGAATGTGCAGAGCTTGGGGACATCAAGCTCGACGAGAGCGACGAGGACTTCGTGTTCTTCGTCGAATCGTTTGGCCAGTTGTCCTGCACGCAGATGGTGCAGACAGCAATCGGCCTCTTCGAGAGCGAGCTTGACTCCCTCCAAAAGACAGTCACACAGTAAGAAGACAAAAGACCCCCTTCCCTCATGCGGGGGTGCCGGAGTGGTCAAACGGGCTAGGTTGAGGGCCTAGTGGCTTAGCGCCTACGCGAGTTCGAACCTCGTCCCCCGCATTCCAATCACACACCATCGAAAAGCAAGGAACGATAAGGTAAAGGCATGGCAAAACGTACCGGGCCGACAAACACGCAGCTGCGCTCGCTCATCAGTGAATTGCGAGCCCAAGCTAGTGTGCAGAAGGTCCCGCTCTGGCGCCGTCTTGCCGACGACCTTGAAGTGCCATCGCGCCAGCGCCGGCATGTCAATCTCTACCACATCGCCAAGCACTGCAAAGAGAACGATATCATCATTGTGCCAGGCAAGGTCCTTGGCACCGGCGACATCCCTTCCAAGGTCAGCGTCGCTGCGTTCACGTTCTCGCAGAGCGCAAAAGAGAAGATTGCACAAGCAAAGGGCGAATGCCTCACGATTAGAGAACTCATTGCCAGAAACCCGAAGGCAAAAGACCTTCGCATCATCGGGTGACTATCATGATCATCATTGACGCGACAAATCTCATCTTGGGGCGGTTGGCCACATTTGCAGCAAAGCAGGCGCTGCTTGGTGAAGAGGTGGTCGTCGTGAACTGCGAGAAGGCCATTGTTAGCGGGGACCGCAAGATGGTGATTGACGCATACCTTCGGAAGATTCACCGTGGTATCCCTCTGGGGGGCCCCTACTACCCAAAGCAGCCGGACAGGATTGTGCGCCGCACAATCCGTGGCATGCTCCCAAGAAAGAAGGCGCCAGGCGAGGAAGCATTCAAGCGCGTCATGTGTTACATCGGTGTTCCCGAAAAGCATGCTGGCGCCGCCACAGTCACTATCGATGGCGCACATGTCTCAAAGCTTCCAAACCTCAAATATGTCCAGCTTGACGATATCGCAAAGAATATGGGTGCACGAGCATGAGCAAGAAAAAATCAGACATGATCCAGCAGTCCGGCGCGCGCAAGCGCTCCGTCGCACGGGCAACACTCTATCCAGGCTCCGGCATCGTGCGCATCAACCGTCAGCGGCTTGAGACAGTCCAGCCAGCGCTTGCCCGCGAGCGCATCATGGAACCGCTCGTGCTTGCCGGCGATGCCGCAAAGACTATCAATATCGACGTCAACCTCCATGGCGGCGGCGTCATGAGCGGCGCCGACGCGGTGCGCCTTGCGATTGCCCGTGCGCTTGTCGCGCACAACAAGGGCCTGCGTGAGCCGTTCCTCGACTACGACCGCAACCTGCTTGTCGCGGATGTGCGCTTCAAGGAGGCGTGCAAGCCAAACGACTCGAAGGCACGCGCTGCGCGCCAGAAATCCTACAGGTGAACCAATGATAATCCCTATCCGATGTTTTAGCTGCGGAAAACCCATCGCCCACTTATGGGAAGATTTCAAGGCGCAAGCCGAAAAGGGCGGCGACCTTAAAAAGACGCTTGACACCCTTGGCCTTGAGCGCTACTGCTGCCGCGCGATGTTCATGGGGCAGGTCGACTTGATCGACGTGACCGCGCAGTTCAAGAAGTCGTAAGCATTTTCTTTTTGTTCCCTTGCCGCAATAATTTTATACTTCTTTGGCAGCCAGAGTACGATGGAGCAATACTTCCTTCCAAAGGAGCTTGATTTTGAGCATCTTCGCTTCTGCCTTGACAACTATGAGCCGGAATTCCTATTCATACGGCTCAAGGGATCTTCTGGCGGGACCGTCAAAGTCAATGAAACCCTTGAGGACAGGACTCTTGACTTCCGACGGGATACTTCAGGGCTTTCCTTCCTCATCGATGCCGGTAAGGTTTTCCATTTTCCCTTAAACGATTACGATAGTGAACAAGCTTATGGTTTCACCCTCGCCTACGAGCGAATCCAGCCGACAGAAGACGGCATTGGACGGATGGTCATGCTCAGCACAGGCATTGATCCCTACAACCCGGACCTTCCCGAGCCGCGACGCTCGTTCTTGAGGCATATCCTTGATAATCATCTTGTCGAGATATTCTTCAAGGGAAGGATCCACCTACAATTTCACTCGTGGTTTGAAGAGCCACACTGGAAGTACTGGACCATCGTGAAATGAGCGCATCTCGCATCTGTCTTTTTCACCACAATAAAATATTTATACAATTCTCTCCATTCTTTTTCGGAAAGAGAGGATAACCTCTGATAATTTCTCTTTCCAGCAGAAAACAAAGAATGGTATAGCTTGCCCTTTAGACCCCATATTCGATCCTGATTTGGCTCTACCGCAAGCTTTCCACGGTGACGGGATGGCGCAACAGATGCCTTCGCTTGAGGAGATCCTTGAGAAAAGAGGATTATCCTTCCATGCACGAGAGCTGCTTAAACAAAATAAGGAGATCCTCCTCTCCGGCGTGACATACGACGACGTTCTTCTCTATCCCCGGCAGTCCCTGCCGAGCCGCTTTGGGCGAAGTGCAGGGAAAAACTGTAATGAAGGGCCACACACGCGATCGCGTCTTGTCCGCGATGTCTATCTTGAGCTTCCGATCATCAGCGCAAACATGGACACAGTCACTGGGCCGGACATGGCGATCCTCATGGCGCAGCTTGGAGGCATCAGTGTTCTCTCCCGCGGATCAAAACCGTTTGCAAAGCAGCTTGAAGAACTGCGCAAGGTCAAGCGCTCGGGAGATTACCAGGTTGCTGTGACGCTTGGCATTAATGGCATCGACCGCGAGGATCTGACGTTGCGGGAGAGGGCACGGCGATTTATTGCAGAGGGGGCGGATGTCATCGTTTTTGACATTGCCAATGCGCAGAATCAGAGAATGTACGAGGCAATCCGGGGGTTCCGAGAGGCATATCCCACGTTCCCGATCATCGCCGGCAATGTCGCGACAGCCGAAGGCGCATATGCGCTCATCGAGGCGGGAGCGGACTGCATCAAGGTCGGCATCGGCCCCGGGGGCGCGTGCACCACGCGCATCGTCACTGGCGCAGGGGTTCCACAGCTTACAGCAGTGTATATCTGTTCGCAAGTCGCAAGCGAGTTTGGCATCCCCATCATTGCGGACGGTGGTATTAAGATGTCCGGCGATATCGTCAAAGCGCTTGCCGCCGGCGCAAGCTCCGTGATGATCGGCACGTATTTGGCCGGAACAGATGAGGCACCGGGAGATATCATCGAAAGGGATGGGAAGAAATACAAGAACTTCCGAGGCATGGCATCAGCCGAGGTGCAAAAAGAGATCGGCAAGGATGAGGATCACACGATCGCCGAAGGGGATAGCCAAGAGATCCTCTACAAGGGCGCTGCGGCACCCCTCATCAAACGTTTGCGAGGCGGCCTTTGGAGCGGGATGAGCTACCAGAACGCTCAGACAATAGAGGATCTGCAAAAGAACGCGATCTTCATCAAAGTGCCTCCGCAAGGCCACATCGAGAACATGTCGCGTCTGCACTTCTACAAGTGAGCAAAACAGCAAAGACAAATTTTTTAAATGTTCTTTTGCATCCTCCCCTTCATGACGGTGAAGACGGTTGCTAGGACAAAAGAGAATACCCCTTTCGAATCAACTGCGGCCCGCGACGAGCTCATCACAATCCAGCGCAAGTGGCAGAAGCGCTGGGCCGAAGGGAAGGTCTTTGAGGCGAATCCAGATCCGAAAAAAAAGAAATTCTTTGTGACATTTCCTTATCCGTACGTGAACGGCCTTCCCCACATCGGACACTTGTTCACGATCATGCGTGTCGAGGCGATGGCGCGCTACAAGCGCCTGCAGGGATACAACGTCCTTTTTCCGCAAGGATGGCACTGCACGGGAAGCCCGATCGTCAATGCGGCGGAACGCATCAGGAAAGGCGAGGAAAAGCAGACGAAGATCATGAAGGACATGGGCTTTTCCGACAAGGACCTCAAGACATTTGCCGATCCGACAGCATGGGTCGACTACTTTCCACCGGAGTACAAGAAAGACCTCTCCGGCATGGGTCTTGCCATCGACTGGCGGCGCGAGTTCATCACGACGGACCTCAATCCACACTACGACAAATTCATCCGCTGGCAGTTCAACAAGCTCAAGGATAAGGAATACATCTTCAAGGGAAAATTCCCCGTCGTATGGTGCACATCATGCAACGGCGCCGTCTCGGACCACAGCCGCATTGAAGGGGAAGGGGAGATCGCACAGGAATTCACGCTTCTCAAATTCAAGCACGGCGACGAGTACGTCGTCGCTGCGACGCTGCGTCCCGAAACGGTATACGGGCAGACGAACCTCTGGGTCAATCCAAAAATACTCTATGCGAAGGCGAACGTCGACGGTGAGATATGGATCATCAGCCTTGACTGCGCCGAGAAGCTCAAAGACCAGGAGCACGAGATCAAGATCATCGGCGATGTCAAAGGTGAGGATCTCATCGGAAAGTGGGTGATCGCGCCCGGCATCGACCGTGAGATTCCGATCCTGCCGGCCTCCTTCTGCCGGCCAGAGAAAGGAACGGGCATTGTCACAAGCGTTCCCGCGGATGCACCGGATGATTGGATGGGACTCTACGACCTTAAGCGTTCCGAGGAAACCTGCAAGAGGTGGGGCCTTGACTATGACATGATACAGCGGATCCATCCGATCCCGATCATCCGCACGGACCTTGGGGACATGGCCGCCGTCGAGATCTGCGAGCAGATGGGAATCAAAAGCCAGCATGAGCGCCAAAAGCTCGACGAGGCAAAAAAGATTGTTTACAAAAAAGGGTTCTATGAAGGCCAGATGATGTCATCTTGCGGCGAGTTTGCCGGCATGCCCGTCCAAGCGGCAAAGGATGCGATCAAGCAGAAGCTCCTCGACGGGAAATCGGCGCATCTCTTCTGGGAACTCACTGGGAACGTCGTGTGCCGCTGCCTCACCAAAAGCGTCGTGCGCATCGTCGCGGACCAATGGTTCATCAACTATGCCGACGAGGGATGGAAAAGCGAGACGCACCGCGCACTTGACCATCTCAAGCTCTATCCGGAAAAGGTGCGCGTGCAGTTCGATTATGTTATTGACTGGTTGCATCGATGGGCATGCACCCGGGAGGAAGGCCTCGGCACGCGCCTGCCATGGGATGAGAAATGGCTTATCGAGAGCCTCTCCGACAGCACGATATACATGGCGTATTACACGATCGCCCATAAAGTGAAAGGCATTCCAATCGAACATATTGACGATGCATTCTTCGATTATGTGCTTCTCAACAACGATGATGTTCCGCTGAAGGTCGACAAGGCTCTTGCCGACGATCTGCGGCGAGAATTCAACTATTGGTATCCCGTTGATTTCCGGAACTCCGGGAAAGACCTTATCCAAAACCATCTCGCGTTCTTCATCTTCAATCATGTCGCGATCTTCCCAAAAAAGCATTGGCCCAAAGGCATCGGGGTCAATGGATGGGTCACGGTCGACGGCGAGAAGATGTCAAAGAGCCTTGGCAACATGATTCCCGTGCGCGTCATGGCAAATGAATATTCTGCGGATGCAAGCCGCATCACCATCCTCTCCGGTGGTGAAGAGCTTGACGATCCGAATTGGGACACGAAGTTCGCTGAATCCATCGTTACCAAGCTCATCCATCTTCGGGATGTTGCAACGCGATGGTATGGCAAGGGCCGTGCTGATCTTCAGCAAATCGACTGGTGGGCGTTCTCTGAACTCAACGCGATAGTCCGCGACGCGACAGGAAACATGGAAGAAACCAGGTTCCGCAGCGCAATCCAGGACATCTTTTTCCGGATGCAGCGTATGCAGCGCTGGTATCTGCGGCGATGCAATGACAATCCGAACAAGGACGTCATGAGTAAAGCAATCGAAGCGCAGCTCATCATGCTCTCCTGCTTCTGCCCGCACATCTGCGAAGAGGCATGGGAAGGAATCGGCAAAGATTACCTTCTCGTCACGGCGTGCTGGCCTGGCTACGACGAAGAAAAGATTATCGAGGACGCGGAAGCAAAAGAAGATCTCATCCGGTGCATCCTCTCCGACATCAGCGAAGTGCTTCGCATCATCAAAAACGAGAATCCCAAGAAGATCACGATCTTTGTCGCAAACGCCTGGAAGTACATCCTTTATGAGCACCTTCGGGACAAGATGCAGAAAACGCGCAATCCATCTGAGCTTCTCCAGTTCTGCATGACAACCGATCTCAAACGGCATGGGGCGGACGTGCAGAAGATTATACCAAAGCTCGTCAAGAGCGGACTGCCGCCGCGGTGCCTAAGCCAGGAGCAGGAGCTTGAGGCGATCGACGACGCAAAGGACTTTCTTTCCTCAACGTTCAACTGTGAGATTGATGTCGCAAGCGCAGACGACGCCGAGCATCCGAAAGCGAAGAACGCCCTCCCTTCCAAAGTCGCTATCCTCATTGAGGAATAGCCACGGCAGGGTGGAAAAAATAAAATTATAAATCGAATTAGTGCAGTTAATACTTCACGCAAAACTTCTTGACCGCTGCGGAATAGAGAACCGCCTTTCGGATCGTCTCGACGCTTGCGGAGATCGAATCCTCATCGACACCGACGAGCGTGAATTCGCGGCCATCGTCCATCTTGTAAGTCGCTTCGACCTGGACACGCGCTGCAGTACCATCTTCTGCAACTTTCTGCGCCCGGTTTCTGTACGTCACGAGGCGGAAGTCAAGGGGGTTTCCTGAACGCTGCATCGCCATCGCAAACGCGGTGAATGTCGCATCGACTGGCCCGCCATTTGTCTGTGCGATGCCGCTGTACTCCTGACCATCAATATCAATGACAATGACGCAGTCGCACATTTTTTTAACCTCTCCGTCTCCTCCATTCTTTTGATAGCGCGATGTCGTGCTGCGCGTCGATACTCTTGGTTGCGGTAAAGCACTAATGTCCTCAAAATGCTTGAGGACAAGGCAGTACTGCTCGTCCTCGAAGAGACCGATGTCGTACCCTTGCGCCGTGAGCGTGCGCACGTCGGCAAGCAGGTCGTCAAGGTGTGGATCGTCTTTTGGGATGTCATAGCCAAATGTCCGGAGGATTGCCTGGACGCTCGCCTTTCCAGAGCTGGAACTGAGCGAAACACGCTGCTTGTTTCCGACGCTTGCCGGATCGACATGCTCATAGCTTGCACCTTTCCCGACGGCATCGACGTGTACGCCGCCATCGTGCGTGAACGCTTTGCGCCCGACGAAGGGAATATTATCCTGGGGATGGAGTCCTGTCGCATGGTAGACGTTCCGCGAGAGATCAGAAAGGCTTCGCAAGTCCACCCTATCAGAGAGCGTCGCTCCCATCTTGAACACCAGATCAGGCATGATGCTTGTCAGGTTCGCGTTCCCGATGCGCTCACCAATTCCGTTGATCGTCCCCTGCACATGCGTTGCGCCAGCCCGTACGGCGGCAAGCGAGTTTGCCACGGCAAGCTCGGAGTCATTGTGGCAGTGAATTCCGATCTCGCTGGCTGGAACCATGCGGCGGACCTTGGATACGATCTCTTCAATCTCCCAATATATAGTCCCGCCGTTTGTATCGCAGAGCACAAGGACATCCGCGCCGGCATCCCGTGCGCGGCGCAGCGTTTCAACCGCATAGGCGTAGTCGCTCTTGAAGCCATCAAAGAAATGCTCCGCATCGTACACGACTTCAGGAAATGAGTGAACCGGATTCTTCTTAAGCCAGCGAACCGTATCTGCGATGGCGTCCAGGTTCTCTTCTGGTGTCGCGCGCAATTGCTGCTCGACATGGTGCAGCCACGTCTTTCCAAAGATCGTCGCGGCATCCGCGCGGCTCTCGATGAGCGTTTGAATAAGTGGGTCCTCGTCGACCCTGTTCTTGATCTTTCGCGTGCTTCCAAACGCCGCGATCTTCGCATGCCTTCGCTTGTACCCTTGCAGACGGCGGAACAACTCCTCATCGTCGCTTCCAGGCCGTGGCCATCCAGCTTCGATATAGTCCACGCCAAAGTCGTCGAGGAGGGTGAGCACCTCAAGTTTGTCGGCAAGCGACATATCCACATCCGCGCTCTGGCACCCATCCCGGAGCGTGGTGTCGTAAATCTTTACCCGGGTCATATCCCTACCTCGCATTTTTTCATGTTGCATGGCCCAAAAGAGTCGGGCTCTATCGGATAATACGGATCGCATCGGAAATACCAATGCTAGAAATGGCAATCGAATTGAAGCTGAATTTAACACCCATGCGGGTGGATGACTAGAACCACTTTTTAAAGTTTCTCTTTTGTCGGACCCTGCACCGGCTATATACCCCTTCCGTGCAGATGTGCAAAAGTTTAAATACGAGGCATCCAACCAAGAGATGAGGGATATTTTATGGTTTCCAACTTTTCGCGACGACAAATGCTGCAGGTGCAGCCATTAAGGATTCTTCCATCAGAGGAATCGAAGCGGCCAGTAGGCCGGATTCTTGCCGCTTTGGATCTCCAGGATGGGGTCGTCGCGCACCTTGACCGCCTCAAGACAGCGCGCGATATTCTCGGCGAAGGAGATATGCGCGCAAGGATTGAGAAGCTTCTTAGGTACTAAGACCGTGACGAGCATATCCTTACTAATCGGACTCCTCCTCGCATCAGCGTTCTTCTCGGGAGCAGAGATCGCCTTCTTTTCCATGAGCGAAATCCGCGTGCGGCACCTTGTCGAGAAGAAACGGCATAATGCGGAATGCCTTGCGGCGCTCAAGGACGACCCCCACCGTGTTCTCATCACGCTCTTGATAGGAAACAATATTGTCAATATTGCAACTGCCGCTGTCGCGACCGCGCTTGCAATCGAGCACTTCGGATCGGCAGGCGTCGGCATCGCGACAGGAGCGGTGACGCTTGTTGTTCTCATCTTTGGCGAGATCACGCCAAAGAGCATCGCGACAAAGCACGCGGAGAAGATCGCGCTTGGCACATGCCGCATCGTCCGGTTCTTCACCTATGCATTTTACCCCATCATCATCGTCTTGGATCTTATCACGCGCATGTTCACCAGAGTCGCCGGCGATCCCCTTCCTTCGCCGACGATCACGGAGGAGGAGATGCGCCACATCGTCAAGATCGGCGCGGAGGAAGGTGAGATCAAGAAGATGGAGCGGGAGATGATTGACAATGTCTTCGAATTCGATGAGATCGTCGTGCGCGAGATCATGACGCCGCGGCCGGATATCATCGCGATCGATATCAACGACAGCAAAGATAGGATATTAAGGACGCTCAAGAGGTCGAAATATTCGCGCATCCCAGTCTATAATGGAAAGATGGATAACATCGTCGGCGTCCTCTTCACCAAGGACCTTCTCTCCCGCCTCGGCAAGAACGTGACAAAAGGGGACATCGAGAAGGCGATACGAAAGGCGTTTATCGTGCCGGAGACAAAGCCCGTCGATGA
>CAZRZZ010000006.1:12046-21941 GCA_964604755.1 uncultured Methanosarcinales archaeon
GACCTCCTCACCGATTTTCGCAAGACCAAGAACATCATGGCGATCGTCGTTGACGAGTTTGGCGCCGTCGCAGGGATAGTCACCATCGAAGACCTTCTTGAGGAGATTGTCGGTGAGATCTACGATGAGAAGGACAAGGTCTCGCCCCAGATCAAAAAACTCTCCGACGGCGCGGCGATCGTCGATGCCGGCCTTGAGATCGCCGAAGTGAATGAGCAACTCAACCTCTGGCTTAGCGAAGATGAGGGTTACACCACCCTTGGAGGGCTCGTCCTTGACAAGCTTGGGCATATTCCCCAAGTTGGAGAGCGGGTCGAGCTTCGGAAGGCTAGGCTTATCGTGGAGCAAGTCGACAAGAACCGCATTATCAGGGTACGCGTCGTCCCCAGAGAAAAGATGGCAAAATAAAGCGGCAGGCACGCCGGAGAATGAGTGAAGACATTTCGTATCGGCTTCACCTTGACGGGCTCTCCCTTCCGTTTCCCCGCAAGCACCGCAACATCTGGTGAGTGCTGCTCGGTTCCCCGTCTGACACGGTTCCCACATATCGCAATCCTGCAGGACGAAAGATCAGCAAGCGTCGCCAAGACCGGCACGACCCATCTCCATCGCTTCTCCAGCTTCGGCCCTCCCATAAAGCCCGTTTGGAGTCACAGGAAAGGGCTAACTCCCCAGCCTAGCCTGCCAAAAGAGGGGCGGACCCGTCTTTTTAAATACTTTTCGACGAAAACGTTGTTTGCCAACACGTGCTGCTCGCACTGCGCTTTCGTTACCATCGGCTCTGTCCTAAAAGCGGAGAATAGGGGCACTGCTGCGCTCTGTCTGCATAGAAAAATGATGTGTTTTCTGAGGATTCGGTCTTTGGATGTGAGGCTTGGACACGTCAGAAATCGCCATGAGACGATTAATAGCGATTTCTGAGCGTGATCAAGAACCACCTGGAACCAAATAGGGTTGTGGTTCTTGACAGCAGTGCCCCGAGGATTTAGGACAGAGCCGTTGCCATCCAAAGGTTTAAATAATATCTTTGGCATCATAAGCCATAAAAGAGGTGATCGCTGTGGCTCCAAAAAAGAAGGTCATGAAGGCAGGCGAGACGTGCACGGGCTGTACCAACTGGTGTTATTGCCTGTGGGGAATTGCGGCATTTCTTGTCGGCGTGTTTTACCTTGGTCAGGATCTTGGCTGGGCCTGGACATCGTTTTGGAAACTCAACTGGTGGACGAGCGCATTCCTGCTTCTTGCGTGGAAGATGCTTTGCTGCAAGTGGAAACGCTGATGCGGCTCTTTTTTCTGCTCTTCTTTTCGTTGATTTTTTCTCCCCTATCCCCGCTTTTCTTACAAAAATCCAAGCAACCAGATGATCCCTATTCCTGCGAAGC
Source organism: uncultured Methanosarcinales archaeon (assembly GCA_964604755.1). GTDB lineage: Archaea > Nanobdellota > Nanobdellia > Woesearchaeales > UBA12501 > CAZRZZ01. The sequence continues at coordinate 13,429 of CAZRZZ010000006.1, forward strand.
ATCCTGCGCTGATGAATGGCATCGCCGGATAAAACTTGTCCTTCTTTGCAAAGAACAAGAGTCCAAAGAGAGCGATAGTCGTTGTCGCGGTGATGATCGTGCTAAGCCCAAACGCGGAAGCCTTCTCAACACCAGAGCGGAGCAGATAGTCCATAACCGTCGAGGAGAACAGGAGTGGAAACGCAATATCACCTCCACCAAGAATCGCCGTACGGCCCGTTTTTTCCCTCTCCCCCTCCGTTTGCACGACGGTGAGCCTGCGTTTTTTTGGCACCCCTTTCCCGAGCGCGGCATCTATCCTGACGTCTTTGTGCGGGATGACAAGCCCAGCAAAGAGATTACTTTTGCGCTGGAATGTCGCAAGCCTGATCATATGCTTGGATTTCCACACGGCATACGCGTCATAGCCGCTGATGAGAAGCAAAAGCACAACAACAGAGACGAGATTGAGGATCGGCAGGAAAATAACTGCGATTCCTGTATAGATAAACACTTCAGTAAAGTTATGGATGATCACATTCGGACGATAGACCTTCCAGATCGCAAAAATGATCGCAAGCGGGATTGCAACCATGCGTGGAATGAACACTCCCCACGCAACGGCAAGCGTGAGGATGACCGAGAGCAAAAACCAATATGTCCATGCCGTGTTAAACTTGAAACGCATAAACAGCAGGAGGATCAATGTCCCGATGAGAACGCCGATGACGATGTAGACAAACGATGCCGACTTGTTCTTCACCGCCGGCGCCTCGCCGATAGCTGTCGGCGGATACGAGATGTCAATCGTGCCCGTCGTCTTGTTCACTTCCGGCTGCAGGTGCGCACTGATCGTGCCAAGTCCGACGAGCTGTGACACGACAAACAGCCCGACAAGGACGAGCGTCACGGGCAGGTCGTGTTTCATATTCTCCTTTTTCGCCGCAAAACTATATAAATATTTGGACGGTTCTCCTGATGATGCGCAAAGCCCATACTATCACGGTCAGCGTGTTCTGCAGGGAGCACGAGGACGAGCACAGGATCAAAGAAGGCCTTCTTTTCCTCCTTGGCATGGACGAGGCTACGCTCAAAAAGGAGGGGTGCGTCTTCCATCGCGTACGTGCAAAAGGATTTGAGGAGAGGGGGATCATCATCCTTTCCGCAACGCTCGACAAGGCCCGCCACATCAACCGGTTCCTTGCGCGTCTTTGTAGTCTTCTCTCTCCAGCGCAGCGGCGCATTGTCCTTATGGAGGCAAAAAGCCGCCTCGATGACGACCTTTTCTTCTACCTTCGTTTCGACAAGCCAACGTTGATTTCGGAAAAGAAGCTTCGGTTCATCGACGGCGGCAATTGTTACCATATCAAGATGAGCATCGCGGCGTTCCCGAAAAGGCGGGATGTCGCGCTCGACGTGGTGAAGTCTCTATTCTCGGAAGATTTAAATACGGACAGGGGTGAATAAGACCCATGCCGGAAGCTGTCGTGACCCCCTGGGAGGTCAAGGGAAACGTCGACTACGACAAACTCATCCATGAGTTTGGCGTCTCAAGGATTGATGATGCGCTTTTGCGGCGCATCAGGAAGAAGGCAGGAGATCTGCATCACTTCCTGCGCCGCAGCATCTTCTTTGCGCATCGCGACCTCAAATTCATCCTCGATGAGTACGACAGGAAAAACAAGTTCTTCCTCTACACCGGAAGAGCACCTTCCGGGCAAAACCACCTTGGCCACCTTGTGCCATGGATGTTCACCAAATGGCTCCAGGATGTATACGACGTCGAATTGTGGTTCCAATTTCCCGACGAGGAGAAGTACCTCTTCAAGGAGAATCTCTCCCTTGAAGACGCGCAAAAATATACGTTCGAGAACGCGCTTGACGTCATCGCCCTTGGTTTTAAGCCAAACAAGACGCACTTTCTTATCGACACAAAGCATGCAGGTATCATGTATAAACCAGCCGTGCAGATCGCAAGGCGCATCACGTACTCGACAGCGAAGTCCGCGTTTGGTTTTCAGGATTCGCAGAACATCGGCGCGATCTTCTATACGGCGATGCAGGCCGTTCCCGCAATCCTTCCCTCTATCATCTCCGGAAAGCCGATGCCATGCCTTATTCCCCATGCGATCGACCAAGATCCTCATTTTCGCGTGTCGCGGGATGTGATCCCAAAGCTTGGCTATCCAAAGCCCGCGTCGATCCAGTGCCGCTTCCTTCCCGGTCTTGGCGGCATTGTCGAAGAGGGAAAAATGTCATCCTCTATCGAGACGACAGCCATCTTTGTGACGGACGATGAGAAGGCCGTCAGGACAAAGATCAACAAGTACGCATTCTCCGGGGGCAGGGCGACGATTGAGGAGCATCGCAAGAAAGGGGGCGACCCGAGAATCGACGTGCCTTACCAGTACCTCACGTTCTTTGAGCCCGATGACACGAAGCTTAAGAAGATCCATGATGATTATGTCTCCGGCAAGCTCCTTTCCGGAGAGATGAAGGCCATCCTCATCGACGTGCTCAATACCTTTCTTGCCAAGCACCAAAAGAGACGGGAGAGAGCAAAAGATATGTTCGACAAGTATCTCTATAAAGTATGACAAGGGGAAAATATATAAATCCCCTTTCTTTTTAAATATTTGATTGATGGATGGTTCCCAGGATGATTCAAAAAACCAAAAAAAGAGGCGTGGTTGAATGATGCCGTCCCTGCTTGCGCGGTTCCGTCCTGCTCCGCTCTCCAGCGGATTCTTCCTGGCATCGATTCTTGGCCTGCTTGTCACGCTCTTCTATTTTGATGCCCTTGCAGCAACGAGCACGGGAAAGAGCTTCGCGCTTGTGTTCATTATTCTCTTTGTCCTGATGTTTGTCGCGTCGATCATTTCGATGCGGCGTGCTCCAGCAGGTGCGCAGATAGCGCTTGACCATCATATGACAAAGGCAGCAGAATCCGGGCCAGCATATCGGCCAGTGGCGCAAGCGATAGCAAAGCCTTCCCAAAGAAGGCGCAGCAGAGCCGCAAAGCAGGCAAAGAGAACGTCAATGCAAGCAAACTCCAGAATACGCAGACGCCGCTAGTTACACGGCGGCACGGTACACATAATTGGTGATAGAATGGCAAGAAAGCTTTCGCTTCTCATCTTTTGTACGCCACTTTTCATCTTGTTGTTTGTGCTCGCTGGTTGCGCAAAAATCCAGGCCCCAAGCGAAGCCGGCGCGCCAGAGCAAAGAGCGCAGGAAGATGCGGCACCAGTACCACCGGTGATAGAGCCCGCAGCGCCCGCACCAGCCAGACAGGAGCCGCCCGCAAGGGCACGCGAGCCAGCGCCATCGACACAACCATACACGCCGCCCTCCCAGACAGCGCCATCGGCACCAGCAGCACCTACCGCTCCGGTGAGTACCGGGGCGTATGCGGATCAAAAAGTCGCGAGCCTTGTCCAGAAGGCGCGAGACAAAGTCGAGAGCTACTCGTTTCTCTACCAGACCTCTGATAACTGGGATGTGATTCGCGATAAGTACTTCATCTATAAAAACAAGATAAAGATCGATCTCTACGATGTGAACCTCTATAACAGGAGAAACTACTTTGACATGGTCTATCTTGATATGAGCGCGAAGACGGGGGTCGCCTACTGTGAAGACCGCCACCACCAGCGCTGCATCGACCCTGACCGTCGCTTCGACGTCGCCTATGAGGATTTCATCATCAAGACGCCAAAAGACTGGATGCTTAGCCTGCCGGCAGATGCCCACGTTATAAGTTCAGAGATGCGTGACCAGCGCCTTGCAACCGTCATCGAGCATGCGAATCCTGACGCAACGGTAACGCGTCTCTGGGTCGATACGTTCTCCGGCCTTCCCATGCAAGTCATCACCTACCAGGGCGAGATTGAAAACGAGCTCGAGAAATATGGGTTTCGCGACCTGTCTGTCAACTCCGTCTTGTCCTCCGAAGTCGAGCACCAATAAGTCGCGGACACGAGGCGACGGTAATTTTATAAATAATAAAGTATTTTGGTTTTAAAAAGAGGGGAGTTTGATGTCCACAAAGACCATGCGCAAGAGGAGGTCCATCGTCTTCTCTTTAGTCGGCCTTGTTCTTTTCGTTGCGCTTGCTGCATTTTTGCTCATCGCGATTCAGGTACCTTATACCATTACTGAAATCTATGAAGAAGAGGTCCCGTATGAGGATATTGAGTATTATAATGAAACACGTGAATACACGGTTCTTGTACCTGAAATCGAGTACGAAACAAGTGAAGAGGAGGTGCTCGTCGTCCAGACGCCAGCGGATCAGCTTGCGCCAGAGCCGACATTCCGGCGTGGGCGTGACTGCCGCTTCGTGGATTATAACTTTTCGGTTTCTTATATTGGTACACCCCAGACGCCTTACGACTTTGACTGGCGCTCAGGAACCGGGTATCGCAAGAACAAGCTCGTTATCGGTGCCGAGATTTGCAATTATGAGAAATACCGCCTCAATGCTGAGTTCCGGGTCTGCAACATGTTTGGCGATCGTGTCGCAGACTGCCAGGATACCCTTGATGCCCGCATTGTAGCGCGGTCATGCGAGATTCGGCATCTCATCTGGTGGACTCCATTTGATCCAGAAAAGACCATCCGTATCGAGCCCTTATTGGTGAGCAAAAAGCTTGTGTGCCGATCCCAAGTCAAGGAATTCGGCGAGGAAGAGCCCGGGTATGTGACGGTGAATCTCGCTCCGGAGAAATGGCTTGTCGATAACCTGGTGCGCTCTGGCGAAATTATCTATCCCGGTGCTGAGGTATTCAAGACGGAAAGCGGCTACCTTGGAATCCCAAAAAGCCGGGGGGAACTTCAGGGTGATATTGTAACTCAGACGGTCACGCGCACGAATCCTGTGACAAAATACTACGGTAAGAATGAAACAGAGATCGTCGTTGCGCAGCAGGCCGTCATCAAGCACTCGACAGTCGAGCGTACGCGCGAGATCACCAGGCAACGGCCGCTTTGGGAGCACATCCTCCTTCTGCTTGGTCTGCTATAACCTCTTGTTGTGCCATTTTGATTCTTTGATCCTCTTTTTATAGCGGACGCAATCTTTAAAAATTCCTTGTTCCGTTCTGATAAGCCATGAGCAAAGACAAGAATGCTCCAAAACCGGGAGGGCAGGGCGGGTCGGACTCGACGGAGAAGCTGCGCTTTGTTCTCTATGGGGTCACCGCAGTTCTGACGATCGCACTTGTCATCTTTTTCGCCGAAACGATGGCGCCGGACGGTTCTTTATCATCATCATCTTTATCATCACGTCCTGCGGAGGTATCTCAAGGCTTCATCGAGATTACCGCCCACGACATCTTCCCGCTTGGGAACAAGACAAGCGAGGACATCAGCGTGCTTGGCATTGCACTTGGCGACACCAAGGCAGAGGTCATCGATAAGATCGGCCTTCCTGATCTTGAGACAGCATATCCGATAAGTGCAAATTGGGAGTATCGCGAGGGGCTTTTGCTTGATCGCGTCGGCCTTCTCATCCACTTTGATAACGATGTCGTCACGCGCATCACGATCAAGGAACCATTCAACAAATACCTTCATGGCGAAACAGTCATCAACCACGACAAGGCAGATATCTTCCGCATGTTTGGCAAGCCCGATGAATCGAAGCTCTTGTCGTACTTCACGCAATACACGTACTACGGGAAAGGATTTGAGGTCTTCCAATCGAGAAAGCGGATGAACGGGTTTAGCCTCATCCCCGTCCAGCCCGACAAGGTCAGGAATTCTGTCATCGACCCGAGCATCATCCTGGATGAGTAATCGCTTAACCACACTACTTCTTAGAGTGGTTCTTCTTTTTCCTTGACCGCAAGCGGCGCCTCGCCACCATGCCAGGTCACACGCGGCCGGACACGCAGGGCGTACAGGCGTTCATTTGTATCATCAAAAAGCACTGCCGCACCCTTGACCCGCGGCAAGCTGTCCATCGCGGTCGTGAGCCCTTCCCGCATATAACTCTGCGTGAGCATGCCAAGCGCATCAACATCCATGCGCGCCGTGATGCGGTGGCTGATGACCGTGTCGCTTTGCGTCATGACATCCGTGTGAATCTTTCCTGGCTGCTGCGTCGCCAAGATGAGGCTGATGCCAGGCTGCCGCCCCTCGCGCATGATGGTCACAAGCGGGTCGGTTGCAGGATTCTTGCCTTCGCGCGGCAAAAACTCATGCGCCTCATCAATGACAAGCCACACAAGGGGCATTTCAAGCTTCTGGGATTTCTTCTCCTCGGCGAAATAATGCATCGCCGCATGCACGTCCTGGTATTCCTCATCCTTGCGCGCAAGCATGCGCTGCAAGAAGAGCTTCTGTGAAACGAGGCCGACAATGAGGTGTTTGATCCTCCACCCGCCGGGCATCGTCGCATAACAGCTCACGTCAAGGACCGTCACCTCCCCTGCGGCAGCAAGGTCATGGATTGCTGTTCCTTCCCCCGCTTTTTCTGCGAACACGCCCCACGCCTTTGTCGAGATGAATCGGTTCTCAAGCGCCCCTTTGATATCTTCCCCTGTGCGGTCATCGGACTGGATCGCGTCGATCATGTCATCAACAGTGTATTGGCCTTTTCCCTGGCGGAGATTATGTACGATGCGCTCCAAGAGCACGCCGATGGGATCGTTTGGTGACACATCAAAAGTCATTTGCCAGTCGGGAGCGTCAAGCTCGTCGGCATTGATACTAAACGGCCTGTCCGTCGGGATACCCTTCTTCTTATAACCCTCATGATAGAGGTATGGCGTGAAGATGCGGACATTCAGGGGCTGTCCTTTCATGCCCCATTTCGCAAGAAGATCCTCATCCTGCTTGTTTGGGTACTTCATCGTCCAGTAGATACCCATCGTATCCAGGAGGATAAAAGAGAGGTTCTCCTTGATGTTCTCCGGGAGCATCGCCATCCCCTCGGCAATCGCGCCAAGCGTGTACGATTTTCCGGCTCCACGCTTGCCGCAGACGAGAATCACGTGGCTGCGCGCGATGTCAAGATAGACATTGTTGGAGAGACTCGTCGTCCGGCCCATCTGGATATACTGCTTTCCGATGAGCACCGTGCCAAGAAGGCCAAGCTTCTCCCGGTCCTTCTCGTACCTGCCGACGACGATATCAAAAGCCACGAGGAAACCATCTTTTGAGGGGATTTAAACCTTTCGCCGAATTGTTCTCCATGCTCGGAAAACATTTATACCCTTATATGTGTCGCTTGTGCATGAAAGAGGAGATCACCTCAATTGAGCTGCACCATCTCGTGCTGGAGCTTGCCGGGCTTTCCGGAGCGAAGGTCGACAAGATTTATCAGCCGCAGCAGCGGGAGATCATCCTGCAGCTGCACAAGACAGGCCTTGGAAAGTGCCTTGTGTGCATCCTTGTCGGCAAACTCCTCTACCTTGCGACAAAGAAGGGGGAGCAGCCAACGGCATTGCCGGGATACTGTGCATTCTTGCGTAAGCACTTAAGCAACGCGCGTCTTTTGCGGATCGAACAGGTCGGAAGCGAACGCATCGTTGCGCTTGGCTTTGATACCAAAGAAGGAATGCGGACGCTCTATGTGGAATTCTTCACGAAGGGAAACGTGGTCCTCTGCGACGAACACGATGTCATCCTCTCCCCGCTCGAAACGAAGGTCTGGGCGGACCGGGTGATCCGCAAGGGAGAGGGATACGTCTATCCAAAACTCAAAGTTAATCTCTTCGATCTTCGCAAGGATGTGTTTGGTTCCCTTCTTGTCCATACAGAGCAAGAGAATATCGTCAAATGCCTTGCCATCGAGCTTGGCATGGGCGGCATCTATGCCGAGGAGGCCTGCCGCATTGCGACAGTCGAGAAGACGACGCGGCCCGAAGACCTATCTCCCGGTCAAGTCGATCTCTTGTTCGACGCCGTGTCTTTGCTCGCCAAGAAAAAGACGAGCCCGCGCATCGTGCGAATGAAAGACGGCGTGATCAAAAACATCACCCCTTTCGAGATAGGTATATACAAGGACGACCCAAAGCTTATCCAAGAACCGTGCAAAACGTATAACAGTGCCTTCGATGGCCTGCTTACACCAGCTCTTGGGACAGCAAGGGCGCAGGGAGAAGCGAAGGCCCATGAAACAAAAGAGCAGAAGGCCCAGAATATCATTAACGCCCAGCAAAAGCAGGTCAAGACCATGGAGCGCACAATCGGCGAAGAGCAGAATAAGGGCGAACTCATCTATGCAAACTTCAAGCTCATCGACGACATCCTTGCCCAGATCCGTAGCGCGCGCAAGACGATGTCATGGAAAGAGATTAAAGAGAGGCTCAAGAGCCACGACATCATCAAAGAGATTGATGAAACAACGGGAAAAATCGCTATCGAATTATAATTGGAACTGTGACGGATGATAATCTATTTTTGTTGAGAAAAAAGGGCGAACGGCTTTGCCCGGTTCCCGCGCAAAAACGCAGTACCACGGGCAACGGAGGCGTTCTTGACTGCCGGGTTCGAGATGAGACCGGGTAGGACCACGCCCCTATGAC